>SMXV01000032.1 GCA_004356175.1 Acidobacteriota bacterium | reverse complement strand
GAAGTCGAGGATGTTCATCGCCTCGATGCAGTAGTTGGTGTTCTGCTCAAGCAGCAGGCCGCCGTCGAAGTCTGGGACTGCCCAGCCCGAGTACCCGCTCAGTGGGAGGACAAGCATCGAGTCCTCTTTGTACAGGTCGAGGGCTGCAACGTTGGTTGGTGACCCCGTCGACTGGCTGATCGCCGCGACGTCTTCACGAATCTTGTTGTACTTCTCGATGTGCTGTTCAACGTTGTAGTTGGTGTCCTCAATGACGAGTTCAACCGTCCACCCGTCCATGCCGCCCGCAGCGTTGAGATTGTCCCAGTACACTTTCTGTGCATCGGTAATATCAATCACAAGGGGTGCAAACAGGCCAGTGAGGTCGGCAAGCAAGCCGATCTTGATGACCTTGTTCTCAGCGTCGATACCTCTTCCGGTGACCATCGGCTCCTCGGTAGGGGCTGCAGCGGTGGTTGTCGTGGTGTCGTCAGTACCACCGGCTGTGGTCGTGGTTGCGGCAGGGGCTGCGGTTGTGGTTGTGTCATCGGTTGAGCTGCTGCACGCAGCACCAACCAACGCAATTGCCATAACCAGCATCAGCCAGCTGTACTGCTTTCTCATTCGGTTTCTCATGCGTAATTCTCCTTATCGGATTCTTTCCATGCTTCCTGGACCGCCGTTCCCGACGACCCGCGGATCTTCAATATATCGCAAATCAATAACTGAAAGGCCACCCTTTCCAATAGTTCTTCACCTTGATCCAGATGCCGAAGAGGCCAAGCGGTTCAACAATCAGGAACACGATGATGAGCACGCCAAACAATACAATATTGAACTGGAAGATGCTCAGCCCTGGACCGTATGCGTCGAGCGACACGATGCCGATCCAGTCGTCTGGGCCTGTGCGTATGAAGAGATTGCCAAGCCATGCAAACGGACCAGCATCTGCAACCTGTGCAGCAAGCCAACCCGTGACCTCCTCGACGATTCTGGGCGTGAAGATTAGGAAGAACGTTCCAAGGTAGACACCGGCAATGGTGCCTGCTCCACCGATGAGGACAATCGCAACAAACTCGATTGAGAGAAAGAGGTCCCACGTCTCTGGGATGATTCGGCCGATCACCGATGCGAGAATCGCTCCGCCGACACCTGCATAAAACGATGAGATTGCAAACGCCTGTGTCTTGCCCTTTGCCTCGGCAACCCCCATGACCTCGGCCGCAATGTCCCTGTCCCTGATGGCGGCCCATGATCGTCCGATTCGTGTGCGCATCAGGTTCTTCGCCAGCAGGCCAAAGATAACGACGGTAGCGAGTACGAAGAAGTATGTCTTTGCCTCACCGGACATCTCCTCGATGTGCACCCATGGCAGCCAATTGACGGGCGTCAGCCACCACCAGAGTGGGCCGTCTGATGTGAACGAGATGATCGGATCCATATTGCGCCACAACGCGAATTCGAGTTTCGGCCACGGTCTGCCTGTTGTGGGACCGCCTGCAACCGACCCGAGGTTGCGCCAAAGGTACTGACCGATGAATACGAGCCCCAGCGTTACGAACGCGAGGTAGAGACCGCGCACACGCACGGCGGTAGGCGCCACAAGGATGCCAACAAGTGCAGCCGCCAACCCCGCAGCAGGGAGCCAGACCCACATCGGAAGGCCGAGACCCCATACGGTCTTGCCTGCCTCGCCACCGAGGACAACAGCCGTGTACGCACCAACTGCCATGAAGAAGGAGTGGCCGAGTGATACCTGGCCGGCAACACCGACAAGCAGGTTCAGGCCAAGTGCCGCAATGGCATAGATCAGCGCCTTGTTGACCAACACCATCCATCCTGCGTCACCAAGGAACCCCATGAGAGGCATGGCGTTGAGTGGCACAAGGATGGCAACAACGCCAAGCAGGGCAATCGAAACTTTCTTCGACGTTGTAGGGAAAAGTCCCATCTCCGACTTGTACTCGGTGTAAAGGTTCGGTCTTCCTCTCATACGCGACGTATCTCCTCAGTTCCGAAGAGACCGTATGGCCTGACGACCAACACTGCCATCATGAGCAGCCAGGGGACAATTCCAGCAAAGCCGGTTCCGAGCCACGAGACGCCCCCAAGGTAGGTGCCCGCCATGACCTCTGCGACGCCGACAAGCAGTCCGCCGAAAACAGCACCCTTCACAGAGTCGAGACCGCCAATGATGACCGCCGGAAAAGCCCTGAACGCGAAGAATGCTGTGAACGGACCGACACCAGCTGCGCCTCGCGGCGGCACTGATGCAAAGATTCCACCGAGGGCAGCAAGGCCAGCTCCGATGGCCCACGCAATCGCGAACACCCTTCCGACGGAGATGCCCTGAGCCAGTGCGGCCTCCTGGTCGAAAGCCGTGGCACGCACGGCAATTCCTGTCCTTGTCTTGAAGAACCATGCAAGCGCAAGGCCGACGAAAATCAGAACCACGACGGTGACGATCTGCGTCTGGCCGATACGAAAGAAGCCAATCTCCACGACCTTGATGCCCCACGGATCGCCGAGGCCTTTTGTTGTATTGTCGAGCAGATCGTTTGTGATTGTTCGGATGATCAGGTCAAGTCCAAGAGTGATCATCGCAACGGCGAAAAGTGGTTCACCGATCATCGGCCGGATCGTGATTCGCTCGATCACAATCCCGATAAATGCGGTCAGCACGACTGCGAGAAGCACAGACAGCGTCCACGAAAGCGTTTGAGGGATGTCGCCGAACCATCGCCCCGGAATGTTTGCAGTCGTTGCGAAGTAGGCGACGAGGTAGGCGCCAAGTGCGGCAATGGCGCCATGCGCAAAGTTCACAACCTGGGTTGCCTTGAAGATGATGACAAATCCGAGAGCAAGCAGTGCATAAATTGCGCCTAGTGCAATGCCAGAACCGAGCGCGTTCAAGAATTTTTCAATTGGGACCTGAGCAACGACGTGTGCCGACGCGAGGACGCCAATCACGAGTACATCGACTCCACAAGGTCGCCAAACAACTTGTCCATCGCTCCCCGTTTGAGCTTCTGAGTCGCGGTGAGTTCGCCGTCCTCGTGGTCGAGTTCCTTCGTGATCATCCTGAACTCTCTGACCTGTTCGAGGTGGGCGAACTTCTCATTCGAATCGTTCACAACACCCTGAATCAGCTCAATCACCTGCGGTTTCTCCGAGAGATCGCGGTACGTCGTGTACGTAATCTGCCGGCGAAGGGCCCAGTTCCCAACCACGTCGTACTCAATTCCGATCAGTGCCGTCACATACTTGCGCCCGTCGCCGATCGCCATGGCCTCTTTGATGTACGGAGACGCCTTGAGCGAGTTCTCAATCTCGGATGGGGAGATATTCATGCCACCTGACGTGACGATGATGTGCTTAATGCGGTCGATGATTTTGACGTGGGTGCCGTCGATCCACTCTCCAACGTCACCCGTCTTGAGCCATCCGTCCTCGGTAAAGGTATCTGCGGTTGCCTCGGGGCTCCCCCAATATCCTGCAAACACGCCATCGTGTTTCATCTGAATTTCGCCGGTCTCCTCGTCGATGCGAAACCCGATGCCCTCGAAGGGTTCGCCGACCGTGCCGAGCTTCACTCTGCCGTAAAAGTTCGTTGTTGCCACAACCGTGTTCTCCGTCATGCCATAGACCTCGTAGAGGGGAATGCCGAGTCCCATAAAGAACTCGAGTACCTCAGGCGCAATGGCGGCTGCACCCGACGACGCGTAGCGGACGTGGCGCATACCAATGCGTTCTTTCAGGGAACGGAAGAAGAGCGGGTAACCGATCATGTAGGCGATGCGAGATCCGAACGTGAAATTGCCGCCGTTGTTGACCCTCTGACGACCGATGTACTTCGCAAGCTTGAGACTGAACCCAGAGATGAGGCGTTTGAAAAAAGAAGCATCCTGAAGTTTGATGTGGACACCGGCATGGATGCGCTCCCAAATGCGCGGAACCGCAAAGAAAATGGTTGGTTGCACCTCGCGGAGATTTACCTGAACGGTCTCGATCGATTCAGCAAAATTCAGTACTGGCCCGTTGTAGGCAAGGGACCATGCGGAGAAGATTCGTTCCGCGACGTGACAGAGCGGCAGGTAGGTCAGTTTCTCGTCATCAACACCCTCTCCCACATCGCCCTTGAAACGACCGGGACTGTTGAGAACCTTCTCAACTCCATACTCAACGTTGCGGTGCGTCAGCATCGCGCCCTTCGGCGGACCCGTGGTGCCTGAGGTGTAGATCAACGTCATAACTTCTGAAGGGTCAACCTCTGCCATGCGTTGCTCAACGGCGCCGGGGTGCGAAGCTCTGTGCTCTCTACCCATCTCCATGAAGTCGTCCCAGAACATGAGCCGGGGATCCGTCATCTCGCGCACACCCCGTGGCTCGACGTAGATGATCTTCTCAATTGTCGGGTACGAGTTTTCCGGAGCGTCGAGGATCTTGTCGATCTGCTCCTGGTCCTCCGCAAAATGGACAATAGAGCCTGCGTTGTTGAGCAGATATATGACTTCAGCCATCGGGTTTGTCGGATACATTCCCGTGCAAACAGCGCGGACGGCCACAGACGCAAAGTCGAAAATCAGCCATTCGGGGCGATCCTCTGAGTGGATGGAGGTGACCTGGCCCGGTTCAACACCGAGGGCCAACAATCCGTGCGCAGCAGTGAGCACATGCTCCCACAGCTCGGAACTCGTCATCTCCTGCCAGATACCGAAGTCCTTGTCGCGGAGAGCAACCCTGTCCGGGGTGCGTTGCGCCCAATCGCGCACATGCCACGCAACACTCTGGAATGCGTCGGAGAGATCCGGAATCTCAGTCTGGTTCAGGGTTGTGGTCATGTCTCTATATGGCACTAACTGTTGGGAGGCATCTAGAACTTAGACGATATCTCTCGCCTTGTCTTGAGAACGTTTGATTCATATTGACAACAATAGACATTCCCCCACACGCGCGTGGGTGGTTCTTGAGGCCCCTATGGCTCTGTCCTGACGCCAATCGTCACGAAACGGCGTGCCACGAACGCTGGGTCGGTGAGTGAGGCGTTGCCTGCCGGGTTTCCGCCTGTGACATGAAAGTCCGAATACGCAGCGCTCTGGTTCACGAAAAGTCCGCCGGTGAGGTTGAACGCAATCGACACACCAGCATCAACAGCTGCATCAATGATGGCGTCCCTGATCTGATCGCTGTCGGTGTACGCGAGCCATGTGATGGCACCGTTGGCTCTGGCGGACTCCTTGGCGAGTCGAATGCTTTCGTCCGTTGATGCAGTCCTGACCACGAAAATGATTGGTCCAAACATTTCGTTTGCGAAGAGTCCTGAGTTTCCATCGACCTCCACGACGACAGGGGTTCGAACGACAGCGTCGGGGAACTCCTCGTTATCCACCTCTCTCGACTCAAGAAGGACCGTGCCGAGCTGTGCAGCGTCCTTGAGGCGCACGAGTGCATCGGTTCCCTTGATTGCACCGAGAATGGCTGCAGCGCGTGCATCGTCGCCAAGCAGAGCACCTATTGCACTGGTGAAACCTGCTGCGGCATCCTCGTATGAAACGATCTCCCCTGCCACGTCAACACCGGTCTCCGGGATGAAAATGTTCTGGGGCGTTGTGCACATCTGGCCCGAGTACATCGTCATCGATACGGACAAGTTGCGAAATACTGCACCGAGGTCGGCAGCCGAGTCAAGGATGACCGAGTTGACGCCCGCCTTCTCCGTGTACACCTCAGCGTGCGTGGCGTTTTGCTCAAGCCACCTTCCGAAGGCGGAGCCGCCCGTGTAGTCAACAATGCCGATCTCATCGCGCATCACGAGCTCTTTTGCGACTGGGGCATCGGGAGTGTCGACGACCAACTGCACAATGTTGGGATCAAGGCCACGTTCGGTGAGGACAGTCCTCGCGATACGCACAAGAAGCGCAAGCGGGAGGATTGTTGCCGGGTGCGGTTTGACAATGACAGGGTTCCCTGCGGCGAGACTTGCAAAGATGCCCGGGTAGCCGTTCCATGTCGGAAACGTTGACACTCCAATCAGGACCGCAACTCCCCTCGGGCGGGTGATCCACGATTTCTCGATTACGAGCGGGTCGCGTGAGCCCTGCGGCTTCTCCCATGTAAGGGGTTCGGGAAGTCGTTTTATCTCTCGGTATGTGTAGGCAACGGCTTCGAGCGCACGGTCGAGCGCGTGTGGGCCGCCAGCCTGGAACGCCATGAGAAAACTCTGTCCTGTGGTGTGCATGACTGCGTGGGCCATCTGGAATGACGCATCTGAGAGCGTTTCAAGGATCTCGATACAGACATCCGCTCGCTTGTCAACTGAAAGTCTGCCCCATGGACCCATTGCGTTGGCGGCGGCCGCGATTACGGTGTCGACATCTGATGCCGGGTAGGTGATCCCAAGTTCGATTCCGAAGGGCGACGTTTCGGCGACATCGATGAAGTCGCCGCTGGCGCCGTCAATGGCGAACGGTTCGCCAAGCAGGTCGTTGAATGCCTCCTCCCCTGCACCGGGCGCATCCTCGCCATACGCCTTCGGGTGCTCCGGGAATGCGCTCCAATAGGACCGCTCGCCAATCGCCTGGACGGCCCTTTCGAGAGTGGCTGCGCGAGAAGTAGTTGCGACGGTCACCTCACACCTTTCGTTCGTGTGTGGACCACAGTAGACAACGCGGCGAGCACACGGCCATGGGTCTACTGTTTCGGTATGTCAAACGCCTTCCTGCTGAACTACGTCCGCACGCCGATCGGGCGATACGCAGGAGCACTTGCGTCGGTGCGACCAGACGATCTTGCGGCGCTGACGATGGCAACAGTCGTTTCCAACGCCGGAATCGATCCTGAATCCATAGACGAGGTGTACTTCGGGGACGCAAACCAGGCAGGCGAGGACAACCGCAATGTGGCGCGTATGGCGGTGCTGCTCGCAGGACTGCCCGTTGAGATCCCCGGAGCAACGGTAAACCGCCTCTGCGGGTCGGGGCTCGAGGCAATAGGGCTTGCAGCCCGCGCAGTGCAGGTCGGGGCAGCCGATGTTGTACTCGCTGGTGGTGTCGAATCGATGAGTCGCGCACCGAAGGTCATGGCGAAGTCGTCAACTGGGTTTGACAGGTCGGTTGTTGTGCACGACTCGACGATTGGGTGGCGGTTCGTGAACCCTCGAATGAAGGACCTGTTCGGCACGGATGAGATGCCGGGGACCGCGGAAAATGTTGCTTCTGAGTTCGACATTTCGCGAGAAGATCAGGACGTCTTCTCGTATCGCAGCCAACAACGGGCTGCTGCCGCGCAGGATCAGGGTTTCTTCGCCGGCGAGATCGTTGCGGTTGAAGTTCCGCAGCGTCGACAAGATCCGATGACTGTTGATACGGACGAACATCCTCGACCGGGTACCTCCCTTGAGAAACTGTCTGCACTTTCACCGATATTTGATGGAGGGACCATCACGGCTGGCAACGCAAGCGGGATCAATGACGGTGCCGCTGCGGCGCTTGTCGTGTCGGAGTCGGTGCTCGCACAGCTTGGTACTGTCCCGATGGCAAAGATTCTCGGGATGGCTACGGCTGGTGTGCCGCCAAGAATCATGGGCATCGGGCCGGTCCCAGCAACCGAGAAATTGCTAGCGCGTCTTGACATGTCCATCGGGGACTTCGGAGTAATTGAGCTAAACGAAGCATTTGCGGCGCAGTCACTTGCCTGTTTGCGACAACTTGGCCTTCCTGACGATGCCGAACACGTCAATCCGAACGGCGGCGCGATCGCCATTGGCCACCCCCTCGGTATGACAGGTGCGCGACTTGTGGGAACCGTCGCAAGAGAGATGGCTGTGCGCGGTGAACGATTCGGCCTTGCAACAATGTG
>SMXV01000031.1 GCA_004356175.1 Acidobacteriota bacterium | reverse complement strand
GATCCGACGGTGCCGACTCTTGTGGGCGTGTTCGTAGGCGCAAACTTCTACGAGCGTGAGGCGTACGACATGTTCGGTATCGACTTCCCCGGCCATCCCGACCTGACACGAATTCTCATGCCAGACGACTGGGAGGGTCACCCCCTGAGGAAGGACTTCGACCTCGGCGATGTTCCGGTCGAGTTCAAAGCTGGAGGGGCTGACCGATGACGAACCCTCCGGATGACGTCGATACGCTCGACGCGCAGGATTCCGAACCCACCGAATCGGTCGAGGACGCGAGACGAACGCAACACGACATGTGGGTCTCAGGCACCGAGGAGCGGCTGCCATATTCCGACGCAACGAACGAGGGCGCCCAGGAGTTATTGCCCTCATCGGAGGATCCCGCCCTCGATATCCAGCGCGGCATCTCTGTCGATGACGACTTTGTTGTTCCAGAGAGAGTTGTCGACAAGGAGCGGCAGATTATCAACATGGGTCCGCAGCACCCGTCAACACACGGCGTGCTGCGCCTCCACATGGAGCTTGAGGGCGAAACGGTCAGAAGGGTGAAGCCGATTATCGGCTATCTCCACACGGGCATGGAGAAGACTGCTGAGACTCTGAGTTACTCGCAGGGTTCCACAAACGTGACTCGCATGGACTACCTCGCTCCTTTCCATAACGAACTTGTCTTCTCGCTTGCGGCCGAACAACTTCTGACCCTCGAGGTCCCCGAGCGGGCAAGTGCGATCCGCATCCTGATGACTGAGTTGAACCGAGTTGCCAGCCATCTTCTTGCTTCGGCAACGATGGGTATGGACGTTGGTGCAATCTCGATGATGATCTACGGGTGGCGCGAACGAGAGGTATGCCTCGATTTCTTCGAAAAAGTCACCGGGCTACGGATGAACCACAACTACATCCGTGTTGGAGGCGTTGCCGCAGACCTGCCGGACGGATGGGAGGATGATGTCATGTTCCTCATCGACAAGGTGAGTGCCGGCGTAGATGAGTATGAAGAGCTGCTCAACGAGAACCCAATCTTCCTTGATCGTATGCTTGGCGTTGGAGTCCTCACACCCGCCGAGGTGAAGCAATTCGGTATCACGGGTCCGGTCGCACGGGCATCAGGGGTCGACTGGGACCTCCGCAAGGTCGCGCCATACTGCGGGATTGAGCAGTACGAGTTTGATGTTCCGCTTGGCAGACATGGCGACTCGTTTGATCGATATAAAATTCGCATCGACGAGATCCGCCAATCCCTTCGTATCGCGAAACAGGTTGTCGAGTCGATGCCATTAGGCGACTACCGCAGCCTCGATGCCAAGGTTACGCCACCTCCAAGAGCCCGTATCGACGAATCAATGGAAGCGTTGATACATCACTTCAAGCTCTTTACCGAGGGCGTCAACATTCCTCCCGGAACCGCGTACCAGGCAGTTGAGGGGCCACGAGGAGAAGTCGGCGCATACATCGTGTCAAAGGGAGGACCGAAGCCGTGGCGTCTGCGCTGGCGTGCACCGTCCTTTGCGGTGATCCAAGCTCTGCCCGCCATGATGACGGACTCCCTCATAGCCGACGTCATCGCGGCCCTCGCCTCAACCGACCCGGTACTTGGCGACGTCGACCGATGAACGCCGTGATTGGTCACTGGAGCCATGAGAACCAGAAGCGGGTAGAAGCCATCATTGCCGCATACCCGCAGAGACGTTCTGCAATCATGCCTCTGCTGTATCTCGCGAGTCTCGAGCATCGTTATGTGTCAGAGGACGCAATGCGCGAAGTCGCCGAACTCGTTGAGATAACCCCGGTCCAGGTCCACTCCGTTGCGTCGTTCTACACGATGTTCAAGAAGAACGATGTTGGCGACTACATCGTGTCGGTCTGCACGTCGATCTCGTGTTACCTCAACGGCGCGGATGACGTACTTGCCGCAGCGCAGGAGACCGCCGAGTCGGTTGCCAGCGACAGTGATGACGACGTTGCAGTGATCTCTGTTGAGCACGTCGAGTGCATCGGCGCGTGCGGTGGCGCAACCGCTGTCCAGGTCAACTACGAACTCCTCGAAGGAGTCACACCCGAGAGAGCCATCGCGCTCGTGAACTGGCTCTCCGACACGCGCCCTGAGGTCGTGCTTGCCGACGAGATGCAGCAACTGTTTGGCGGAAGGCGGTCGTTTGATTGGGGTTCGACTGAGTCCTTCGGTGCAACCGGTCCCGTGCCTGCGTTCGGGCCGTATGGCTCTGCACAGGAGGGCCGATGACCGACACGATCCTCACCACGCGGATGAACGCCCACCCTTCAGACAGCCATACCATTTCCAGGTATCTCAACACTGGCGGCTATCAGTCGCTCGCCCAGGCGCTTGAGAAAATGTCTCCTGACCAGGTCGCTGAAGAGGTAAAGGCATCGAACATGCGTGGTCGTGGTGGCGCTGGGTTTCCAACAGGTGTCAAGTGGGGCTTCCTTGCAAGCGGTACACCACGCTACCTCGTGGTGAACTGCGACGAGTCTGAACCAGGAACGTTCAACGATCGTCAACTCACTGAACGCGACCCCCACCAGCTGCTCGAAGGCATCATTATTTCGAGTTACGCGCTTCGTGTGAATCTTGCATTTGTGTACATCCGAGGCGAGTACCCAAAGGCGGCACGCCGGCTGCAGCGTGCCATTGAAGAAGCCATCGAAGCTGGCTACCTTGGGCAGAACATCCGTGGGTCGGATTTCTCGCTCGATGTTGTCATCCACCTCGGTGCCGGTGCATACATCTGCGGTGAGGAGACGGCACTGCTCAACAGCCTCGAGGGCCGTCGGGGCGAACCGCGCCTCAAACCGCCATTCCCCGCCGTTGAGGGTCTGTACGCGAAACCGACGATTGTCAACAACGTTGAGTCAATCGCAAATGTGCCGTGGATCGTGACCAACACAGGCGACGCCTACGCCGCGATCGGTCCTGAGCGATCATCGGGGACCAAGATGCTCAGCATGTCGGGACACCTGAATGCTCCCGGCAACTACGAAATTGTCATGGGCATCACATGGAGGGAGCTGATTTTCGACATCGGTGGTGGCATTCCAGACGGCAGGAAGCTAAAGACCTGGATTCCTGGGGGCGCTTCCGCCCCATGGTTCGTACCGGACGAGCATCTCGATACGCTCGTCTCGTTTGATGACGTCGCAGCGAACGGGTCGATGATCGGTGCGGGTGCTGTTATCGTCATGGACGAAACGACGAACGTTGTTGAAGCTGCTCATCGCATCGTCCGGTTCTTTGCCCACGAGTCCTGCGGTCAGTGCACGCCGTGTCGCGAAGGCACAACGTGGCTCGAAGCCGTTCTCAAACGCATCCTCGATGGCAAGGGCCGCCACGAGGACATTGAACTGCTGCTCGACATATCGGACAACATCTCACCGGGACTCAAATGGCCTCCGGCAATGACGACCATCTGCGTTCTCGGTCCATCAGCCGTGTCTCCCGTCACCTCCATCACGCGATGGTTCATGCCAGAACTCGAAGCAATGATTGCTGAGAGTGAGGTCGCCGTTGGCTGACACAACAACAGTGACGATCACCATCAACGGCGTCGACCACGAAGCAACCAACGGAGAGCGCCTCATCATGGCGGCGGAGAAGGTTGGGGAGTACATCCCGAGATTCTGCCACCATGACAAGCTCGAAGCGGTTGCCAAGTGTCGGATGTGCCTCGTGGAGGTGGAGGGTCCTCGCGGCAAAGCCCTTGTTCCCTCCTGTACCGTTCTTGTCACCGAAGGCATGGTTGTCGACACAGAATCCGATGTTGTCAAGAAAGCCCAGGCAGGTGTTCTCGAATTCCTGCTCCTGAACCACCCTCTTGACTGCTCCGTGTGTGACAAAGGCGGCGAGTGCCCACTTCAGGACCAAGCTCTTGGTTTCGGAGCAGGCGAGAGCCGCTTCATCGAAGAGAAACGCACGTTCCTCAAACCGATTCCGGTGTCCGACCTTGTGCTGTTGGACAGGGAGAGATGCGTCCTGTGCGATCGCTGTGTCCGCGTTGCCGACGACATTGCTGGCGACCCGTTGATTGAGTTCATTGACCGCGCCGGGAGCGTACAGATCAACACATTCCCTGGTGAACCATTCTCCTCCTACTTCTCAGGTAACACAGTCCAGGTCTGCCCCGTCGGTGCCCTCACATCGGTGGACTACCGCTTCAAAGCGAGACCGTGGGACCTTGAGACAGTTCGCTCAGTCTCGCTTGTTGACAGTGTTCACTCAACCGTTGACGTGCACACCTCGCTAGACGAAATCCTGCGGGTCTACGGCGTTGACAATCCCCACCTCAACGACGGCTGGCTCTCGGACAAGGACCGTTTCTCCTTTTCAGCATTCAAGTCGGACCAACGAATCACGACGCCACTCATCCGAGAAGGGGAGGACTTCAGGGAAGCATCATGGCCTGAGGCAATCGAACTGGTGGCATCACGACTCGGTTCCTACATCGGAACAGAGGTTGGCGCAATCGGCGGTGCATTGGGAACCAATGAAGATGCCTACACCCTTGGCAAATTCATGCGGTCCGTGATTGGCTCGCCACA
Source organism: Acidobacteriota bacterium (assembly GCA_004356175.1). GTDB lineage: Bacteria > Actinomycetota > Acidimicrobiia > Spongiisociales > UBA5794 > B3-G11. The sequence goes on along the minus strand of SMXV01000031.1, from coordinate 4,471 downwards.
CGTTGATTGCCAGGTCGGTGACGGTCTTGATCCCCATTTCGCAGCAGCTCTTCGTTCCAAGGCAACCATCAACAGTCTGGACTCTGCATCGGCGATTCTCCTATGGGGCACAGACCTCAAAGAGTCCCTTCCGGTCCTCTACCTCAGGGTGCGCAAGGCAGTCAAGGCCGGTGCCCGTCTTGTCATTTTCAGTCCGTGGTCGACGGGACTGGATGGGATCGCCACCCATGTCATCCGGTACAGGGCAGGGTCGGGACCGGACGTGTTGCGCAGACTGACCAAAGGCGATGACCCATACTCCGACGTGGCTGAGACCTTGGAAACGGGACCTGTGGTCGGCCTGGTCGGCAGAACATCGATTACTGAACATCGAGACCTCGCTGAATCGGTTGCTGCCCATGTACTCACCCTTCCCGACTCATCCGTTCTGCCGCTGCTCACCCGAGCAAATGTGTTTGGCGCCCTCGACATGGGCCTCGCCCCAACGCTCCTGCCAGGACGCGTCAGCACGTTGGATGAGCCGTCTGTCGCCGCACTCGAATCCGCATGGGGTCCGTTACCGACCGTTGTTGGCAAGGACACACCCGCAATCCTTGATGCCCTCACGAATCAGGATCTGCGAGCTCTCCTTCTGATCGGCGCAGACCCAATCACAGAGTCACCAAATCCGAGCGTCGCGATAGAAGCCATCGAGACGGCTGATTTCGTTGTTGCGATTGACTCCTTCCTCACCCAGTCATCGCGCAGAGCCGACGTTCTCCTGCCGAGCGCACCGTGGGGCGAGGTCGACGGCACCGTCACGAATCTCGAGGGACGAGTACAGCGCTTATGCAAGTCAATCGAGCCGCGAGGCCGGTCCCTCAGCGTTCACGCGATTCTCGACGCGGTTGCGACTTCGATGGGTGCATCGATGAGCGCGTCGGACTGGCGACTCATCAACAAGGAGATTTCGACCACCGCTCCGGCGTACGAAGGGATTACAGCTGACTACCTCACGTTCGAGTGTGGGATCGAAGGCGCTCTCGCTCCTCTTCCCGATGCAACGCAGCCTCTTGGCCATGTTCCGGTTGCCACCCAAGTTGCTGTCGTGAACGAGCGATTCACACTGCACTTCGCACCAGCCATGTATGACGCAGGTCTCCTTGTGACAAACGCCGAGGTATTGGCAGACCTCGTTGTGCCAGCATCGGCCCGCATGAACCCGAAGGATGCCTCTGCCCTCGCTATGGAAGATGGCTCAACCGTCAATGTCTCTGGTCACGACTTCCCACTGATAATCGATCCGGATGTGCCTGAACGATCAATCGTGCTGCCGCACAACCACGAAAGCACAAGGACAATCGTCGCGTCTCCAGGTGTTGCGGTCACCAATTCAGGTGGTGGATCGTGAGCGTCTTCATCGAGGCCGTCATCCGTGTCGTCATAGCGTTTGGGTTCCTGCTCACGACCGTTCTGCTGCTGGTATGGGTCGAACGCAAATTCGTGTCCCGACTACAGAACCGGATTGGCCCAACACGCGCCGGTCCGTTCGGCATCCTGCAAACGCTTGCGGACGGACTGAAGAGTTTCTTCAAGGAGGGCATCACACCAGACAGAGCTGACGTCTGGCTCTATCTCGCTGCGCCTGTGATTGCCGTGGTTACGGCACTTCTCATGTTCCTCGTCATTCCGATTGGGGCACCAATCGAGATCAACGGCACAACATATTCCCTGGCCGCGATGGACATCGACGTCGGTCTGCTGTACATCCTCGCGGTCTCGTCGATCGGCGTGTACGCCATCACACTTGCGGGTTGGGCATCCGGTTCGAAATACCCGCTGCTTGGATCGGTGAGAGCATCGGCGCAGATGATCTCGTATGAGGCTGCAATGGGGCTTGCGCTCGTCCCTGTCGTCATGTTCTCCGGATCGCTCTCCATCTCTGCGATTGTCGAATCCCAGCAGGGAACCTTCTTCGGAGTCGTCCCAGCATGGAATGTCGTGTTGTTTCCCTCGTTCGTCGTGTTTCTGATAGCCGGGTTCGCCGAGACGAACCGTGCACCGTTCGACCTCGTGGAAGCAGAACAGGAGATTGTTGGTGGGTACCACACCGAGTACTCAGGGATGCGCTTTGCCCTCTTCTTCCTTGCTGAATACATCAGCGTCTTCAATATTTCAGCCCTCACCACTGTCCTCTTCCTCGGCGGATGGTCAGGGCCCGTGTTCGGCCCCACGGTTCTCCAATGGGTTCTGCCAATCTTCTGGTTCCTTCTCAAGACGTGGCTCATCATCCTGTTTTTCGTATGGGTGAGGGCGAGCCTTCCTCGCATGCGCTACGACCAGCTGATGGCATTCGGGTGGAAGAAACTGATACCTCTCACGCTCGGATGGATCATCCTGCTTTCAATTGCGCTCGGCTTCAGAAACTTCGGTGCACCATGGGCGTAGGGAACGCACGATGAGTTGGTTCGCCGACATGCTTGGACCGTTCAGAGGGTTCGCCGTGACGCTGCGGCAGCTCTCCAGACCGGCGGTCACGACGCAGTACCCAGATGAGAAGCGCGTGAAACCTGAGCGCTTCCATGGCCGTCACGTGCTGAACAGAAACCTCGACGGCACCGAGAAATGCATTGGCTGTGAACTCTGCGCTGCCGTATGTCCTGCAAAGTGCATCTACGTCAGGGGAGCGGACAATCCGCCAGACAACCCCGTGAGCGAGGGCGAACGATTCGGATTCGTCTACGAGATCAACATGCTGCGTTGCATATTCTGCGCACTGTGTGTCGAGGCATGCCCAACAGAGGCAATTACGATGACCCACCTCTTCGAGATGTCAACCACGGACCGAACCGAAGCCATCTACACCAAGGACGACCTCCTTGTAGAGCGCGATGGCACCCCGAACCATCCGTACCCAGAGTCACCACTCATCAACATCAACGAGCTCCGCCTCGGCGATGGCTGGATGCGTGCGACATCCCCGTCTGGACGCGCCGACTATGAAGGTGTTGTCCAGTGGAGTCCGTCTGCACGCACAGGGTCGATGCCTGCCGAGGTCGGCCAGTCCGGGGACATCTCACACGAGGAAACCCCCGATGGCTGAGGTCATCGTCTTCCTCATCTTCGCCGCCATCGCCCTCGTCGGCGCGTTTGGGCTCGTCACAGCGGCAAACACCGTGTATTCAGCTCTGGGTCTGATGGCAACCATGTTCAGCCTCGCGGTTCTGTATCTTGTGGCCGACGCGCCATTCGTGGCCGTCGTCCAGATCATCATCTACGCAGGCGCGGTGATGACGCTCTTCCTATTCGTCATCATGATGATTGGTGTCGACAAACCAGATGCCTACGGCGCGAGGACCCCATCTCAGATACCGAGGACCATCGGTGCGGCAGCTGGTTTTTTCTCAGTTGTTGCCCTTGCCGGTCGCACGGTCTGGATCACAGGCTCAGCTGGCTTCGGAAGACCGGACCTGTACGGCTCGGCGGAAGCGATTGCCGACGAGGTGTTCGGGACATGGACCATTGTGTTCCTTTCAACGGTCATGCTGCTCACAATCGCGGCCCTTGGCACGGTTGCGCTTGCGTACTACAGGCTTGAGCCTGTGGCTGAAGAGGTGTCGTGATGGAACTCACATCAACGTGGTTCCTGTTGCTTGGCGCCGCTCTCTTCGCAATAGGGGTTGCAGGTGTGCTTGTTCGTCGCAACGCACTTGTCATGTTCATGTCTCTTGAGCTGATGCTCAACGCGGTCAACCTTACATTTGTTGCGGTGAGCAAGGATCTTGGGCTGATAGAGGGCCAGGTCGCTGCGCTCTTCGTAATGGTCGTTGCAGCTGCCGAGGTCACGATCGGTCTTGCAATCATTGTTGCGGTTTTCAGGACTCGCGCAAGTGCAAATGTTGACGAACTTGCTGAGTTGAAGGGATAGTCGTGACGGATCTTCTCTGGCTCGTTGTTGCGCTCCCGCTCGCAGGTGCGTCCATCAACCTTCTCCTCGGCAAACGGATCGGCGAAAAATACGCCGGCTGGCTTGCGCTCGGGTTCGTCGCCGCCGCATGGGCGATTGCTGTCCCCCCAACCGTTGCGCTGGTCAACGGTTCGGCGCATGCAGAAACGATCTACCTCTTCTCTTGGATTCCCGCCCTTGGCATCGATGTGGCAATCCTGTGGGATCCGTTGGCGGCTCTTTTGACCATGATCGTCACTGGAGTCGGCTCGCTCATCCACCTGTACTCCATTGGCTACATGCACGGCGACGACCGATTCCCACGATTCTTCTCGTTCCTCAATCTGTTCGTTGCGTCGATGATGATTCTCGTGCTCGCAGCGAACTACGCCGTGATGTTCGTTGGTTGGGAGCTTGTGGGGTTGTCGTCCTACCTGTTGATCTCGTTCTGGTTCACAAAACCAACTGCGGCGGCTGCAGGGAAGAAGGCGTTCGTCGTCAACCGCATCGGTGACTGGGGATTCCTCGTGGCGATGATGATTATCT
>SMXV01000030.1 GCA_004356175.1 Acidobacteriota bacterium | reverse complement strand
CGTCATGACATGGAAGCACTACTCGACGAGCACCCGATCGACTCCGCGGCGATAGAGCAGGTATTCGTCAACCGTAACCGGGGGACTGCAATGGCTGTGGCGCGAGCGTCCGGGGTCATCATGGAGACGATTGCCCGTAGGGGAATCGTCATAGCTGAGTATTCACCCTCGCAGATGAAGATGGCCGTAACCGGGTCTGGCTCTGCTGACAAACAACAAGTTGGAGCCGTCGTGTCGATGAGGCTCGGACTCGACACTGTTGACGGACCGGCTGACGTGGCGGATGCCCTCGGAATAGCCCTGTGCCATGCACAACATCACCCTCGTCGCGCACAGGTGGCACGCCGATGATTGGCAGACTCCGCGGAACAGTGATCGAGCGAGCTACCCAATCGGTTCTGCTTGAGGTAAATGGTGTCGGGTATGTCGTTGCGGTGACACCTCGGACCCTCCACGATTTGCCGCGAGTCGGAGAGGAGGCGGTATTGCACACCCACCTGCATGTGCGTGAGGACCAGCTTGCTCTCTACGGATTCGATTCGGCGGCCGACAAGAGTCTCTTCGGCATGTTGCTGGGTGTATCTGGTGTAGGCCCAAAGGTCGCACTCTCCATTCTCGCCACCATGACCTACGCCCAGCTGAGTGTCGCCGTAGCATCAGACGACATTCCCACATTGACAACCATTCCGGGAATTGGAAAACGCAGCGCACAGAAACTTCTGCTCGAGCTGAAGCCGAAACTTGACCTCGCAGATACTCCGCTGGCGTCGTCAGGGCCATTGGCTGACGTCCGTGAGGCGCTTGAGGGCCTTGGCTATGACGGCGAGGAGATCAGCGGTACCCTTCTTGACATGCCCCCGGACCTGTCAATCGAAGAGATGCTGAAACGCTGCCTTCAAAGCCTCGGCAGAGCGGGCAAGTAGTGCGCGAAGAAGGGCTTCTCACCTCCGCGACGACTCCGGAGGAGATAGAGACCGAGATTGGTCTCAGACCGAAGACCCTTGACGAGTTCATCGGTCAGACAGCGCTCAAGGAACGTCTCTCGATTCTGATAGAGGCCGCATCCCAGCGCCACGAGTCTGTCGACCATCTGCTTTTTTCTGGTCCACCTGGCCTTGGCAAAACAAGCCTCGCCGCTATTGTCGCTGCAGAGATGGGTGCCGCGTTTCGCTCCACATCTGGCCCAGCACTCGAACGCCCCGGTGATCTGGCAGCGGTCATCACAAACCTTGACCACGGCGATGTGTTGTTCATAGACGAGATTCATCGATTGCCGCGACAGGTCGAGGAAGTCATGTACCCGGCAATGGAGGACGGCCAACTAGACATCGTTGTTGGCAAAGGTCCGGCTGCTCGGTCCATCAAGATCGATCTTCCATCGTTCACTCTCGTTGGTGCTACAACTCGCGTTGGTAGGGTTGCCCCACCGCTTCGTGATCGATTCGGCTACGTCGCGAGAATCGACTACTACGGAACCGAGGATCTTGCCGCCATCGTGGCCCGATCGGCAAGATTGTTCGACACGGAGATTCTGCCAGAAGGTTGCCAAGCCATTGCGAAACGGTCTCGCGGGACGCCGCGAATAGCAAATCGCCTGCTCAGACGAGTACGCGACTATGCATCTGTGCGAGCTGACGGTCACATAGACGCTGATATTGCTGATGAAGCGATGGAAGTGTTCGAGGTCGACCAGGCAGGCCTCGACAAGGTTGACCGGGCCATCCTCAAGGCGATCATCGAAAAGTTCGATGGTGGGCCCGTTGGACTGTCCACGCTCGCGATTGCAGTTGGTGAGGACACTGAGACGGTTGAGGACGCATATGAGCCGTTTCTCATCCTTGAGGGGCTGATTCGGCGTACTCCTCGTGGCCGTGTCGCTACCCGAAGGGCGTACACACACCTTGGCCTCGAGCCACCGGTTGCCAATGGTCAGGGTCAGCTGATCGAGCCATAACCTCAGTGGATGGACACCGCTGACTTCGACTATGAGCTTCCGGACGCGGCCATTGCGCAGTCGGCACTTCCACAACGTCACGCATCGCGTGTCCTTGTTGGGTCGGATCTGTCAGAGGTTCCGTTTCTTGCAATTGACTCCCTGCTGTGTCGAGGCGATTTGCTGGTTGTCAACACGACACGGGTCCGTGCAGCACGACTCCTGGGCGTGCGGGTCCCGACGGGAGGAACGTGCGAACTGTTGCTCACAAAACACCTTGAAGGCTCGCGGTGGCAGGCACTTGCCAAGGGATCGAAACGGCTCCGCGCCGGATCTGTCGTGCAGTGCGGGACGATTACCGCGACGGTTGTGACGGACCCGCGTGGCGGCGTCGTCACCGTTGACCTTGCAACCGACGGCGACATGGAAGACGCGATCGAACGTGAAGGAGTGATACCCCTTCCACCGTACTTTCATGGATCGTTGAGTTCCCAGGAGCGATATCAGACGATGTTCGCCACACATGTCGGCTCTTCTGCTTCTCCAACAGCAGCCCTTCACTTCACACCGGAGGTGCTGCTACGCATTGAGGAGAAGGGCGTGGAGATGTCCAGTGTTGAGTTGCAGGTGGGGCTTGACACATTTCGGCCGATGGGCGACGGGGAGGTTGAGGACCATCAGATACACAGCGAACGGATCGTGATTGGCCTTGACGTTGTCGAAGCCATTCGTCGGTGCCGCGAGCGTGCCGGTCGCGTTATTGCGGTTGGGACAACGGTGGTTCGTGCTCTTGAATCGGCGGGACAAACCGCCACACTGGATGCCGGCCACATAGGTGAATATGTGGGGGAGACGGACCTCTTCATCTCACCTGGGTATCGTTTTGGAGTGGTTGATGGACTCTTTACAAACTTTCATGCGCCGCGCACAACGCTGCTCGTAATGATCGCGTCAATCGTCGGCGAACGGTGGCGCGACATCTATGCACATGCCCTCGCTAAGGATTTCCGGTTTCTCTCATTTGGAGATGCCATGTATGTCGAGGTCGACCGATGAATGAACCCGTGTCATGGCGTGGCATAGCGTCCGACGGTGACGCAAGGGTGGGCACCATCCATACGCCGCACGGATCTGTTGCGACCCCGAACTTCATGGCGGTTGGCACGAGGGCGACCGTTAAAACGGTCGACACGGAGGACTTATCGGCAATCGGAGCTGACATTCTTCTGGCGAACACGTACCACCTCATGCTTCGTCCCGGGGAGGACGTCGTCAGCAGTCTTGGCGGACTGCATACGTTCATGGCATGGGACGGGCCGATCCTCACCGATTCTGGTGGCTATCAGGTGCTCTCGCTTGACCCCAAGATCTCTGAGAGGGAACTGTTGTTTCGGTCGACCTACGACGGATCCCCGGTGCATCTGACACCGGAACGCTCGGTTGAGGTGCAGGAGGCGCTCGGCGCCGACATCGCCATGGTGCTTGATGTGCCCGTGAACCTTCCTGCGCCACGAGATGTTGCCGAAGTTGCCATGGCTAGAACTCTCCGCTGGGCCGAGCGGTCACGCTCTGCCAAGACGCGCTCGGACACGGCGCTCTTCGGGATCGTCCAAGGGGGGGCCGAAACGGATCTGAGAAAGCTATCAGCATCGGCAACAGCCGACATTGGATTTCCGGGATTCGGTATCGGTGGACTCGCTGTCGGCGAAACAGCCGGAGAACGCGCAGACGCGATACGAGCAGTGGTGCCTGAGCTGCCACCGGAAGCCGTCAGATACGTCATGGGACTCGGAGACACCGAGGGCATACTTGATGCCGTGGCCCTTGGAGTTGATCTCTTCGACTGTGTACTGCCAACTCGTGTTGCGCGTCATGGACGAGCATTGCTCCTGAGCGGAGATCTGTCGATGAAGACAGCCCAGTGGCGCGAGGATGGACGACCACTTGACGAAGAATGCCCATGTCTTGCATGTCGAAACTACTCACGGGCGTACATCAGGCATTTGGTCGTTACACGGGAGCTTCTTGCCCATCGCCTGTTGACGATACACAATCTCACGTACACCTACCGGTTGATGGCTGACATCCGGCAGCACATAACTGAGGGAACGTTCGGCGACTTCCACACTGAGATAGTCGCTCTTCGCAGACAAGGAATTGGCACCGTCGACGGGTAGCATTACGGCGAGTTTTGGCGGTCGAGGATGGCTTGGACAGCTCCGATGGTTGACACTCTCCCAGAAATCCAGGCGGACACACGGTCCATTGCGGAGGCCCCCATGATTCAAGTCAGCATGCATTCGGGATTGAGCATTGCGCAAGCAAGCACTGGCGGTAGCAGCGCACTGGCGTTCCTGTTTCCGCTGCTGATCATGGGCGGCCTGTTCTACGTCTTGCTGATTCTTCCGCAGAGGCGCCGCCACAAGCGTCTTGACAAGATGCGGTCAGCCATTGGGGTAGGCGATGAGGTTCGCACCATCGGTGGGATCATTGGCACCGTCGTTGCAGAGAAGGATGAAGAGTTCACACTCGATATTGGTGGTCAACACCTCAGAATTGTCAAGCGGGCCGTAGCCGAAAAGCTTGAGGACAACCAGGAGTGACCACGAAAAAGGCGTGGATAACGCTCATTGTCACTATTTCGATTGCGTGGGGGTCCCTTGCGCTCATGCTCGGTCTTGGATGGTCGCCCAAGCTCGGGCTTGACCTTCAGGGCGGTTTCGCGATAACTCTTGTTGCGCCCGAGGGCACCGATGCAGCGACGCTCGAAGCCGCGGCTGACATCATGCGGCGCAGGGTCGAGAACCTCGGCGGAGTACAGGAACCCGAAGTTGCAGTAGTGGGAGATAGAGCAATCGTCGTCCAGCTCCCCGGCGTTGACGACCGTGAACGGGCACTTGAGGCCGTCGGTACGACAGGCGAATTGTCCTTTCGACCGGTTCTTGGTGAGTATCCAGCATCTCCTGCCATCTTTGATCCTTCCAACACGTTTCCCGGTGGTGTGCCAACGTCGAATCCACTACTTGACCCCCTCAACCCCACCGATCCAGCAACCGGCATATCCATGGTTGACGACATCGACAATCGTTCCTTCCTGACCGAGACCGACACTCCGAGGGTCTATGAGGTTGGTGGTATCACCGTCGAGTTCCAGAATGGCGAAGTGATCGAGTTCCCAACTGGCTCCGACATTGTGGATGCCCGCGCACAGTTCACTTCGTCTGGCTTCGGGGGGCAGTGGGTTGTCGTACCGGACTTCACATCTGAAGGTGGCGAGAAGTTCAGAACATCAACCGCCTACCTCGCCAGCTTTCCGCCCGGTGATCTGCGCAGGCAGCTTGCAATCGTCGTTGATGGAGTGGTGTTCTCGGCACCGAGTGTCGCGCCTGAAGTCTCCTCAAGCGAGGGTCTTGATCCGAACGCGGTGATCATCACCGTAGGAAGCGGCGAGGACGCCGAACAGGACGCCCAGGACCTTGCTGCGTTGCTCCGATATGGAGCTCTGCCCACAACATTCGAGCGTGAACGGGTGGAGTCGGTGTCTGCAACACTTGGCGCAGACAGCCTCAAAGCTGGGCTGTTCGCTGGCCTTGCCGGTCTGCTGCTCGTTGCGGCATACATGCTTCTCTACTACCGTTCCCTCGGCCTCATAGCCATCGTCGGGTTAAGCGTCTTCGGATCCCTGCTGCTTGGCGCGATCATCCTTCTTGGTCAGACCCAGGGCACGACGTTGACCCTTGCCGGAGTTACGGGTGTCATCGTGTCGGTCGGGATAACACTCGACTCCTACATCGTGTATTTCGAACGTATCAAGGAGGAGGTCCGGTCCGGACGTGCCCTGAAACCGTCGGTGTCACACGCCTTCGAAGGTGCCTTCCGGACCATTCTCACCGGCGACACCGTCACATTCCTCGCTGCGATTCTTCTGTTCATACTTGCCGTTGGCCAGGTCAAAGGATTCGCGTTGACACTTGGCCTCGCGACCGTGATCGATGTGACCGTCGCGTACTACTTCACACGATCTGCTGCGTACCTCCTCGTACGAGGCCCACTCGGAAAAGGTGGTCGCTTCTCCATCCGAGGAGCTATGGGTGGCACCGACACGGCCAAAGACGTTGCGAAGGTTGAGGTGCCAGCATGAGCGTTCAGAAGGATGTACCGCGGCGAAACGGCCTTCGACTTCGTTGGGATTTCCAAAAAGACACTCGTTGTAAGCTCCATATTCGTTGCGGCTTCCGTCCTCTTGATGGTCGTGCGCCCTTTCAACCTCAGTATTGACTTCACAGGTGGAGTGATCATCTCGGTGGAGAACAACGCCGATGTCACAGTCGAAGAGGTACGGGCTGACCTACGTGACGTCGGATACGCGGACGCTCGTGTTCAGGTCACCGGTGACGGTTTCATTCTTGTGCAAACAGAGTCGCTTGATGCAGATGAAATGGACGTTCTCGTTGTAGCGGTCACCGAGGCGGCAGGGTCCGACATCAACAACGCAAACGTTTCGGCCGTTGGTCCGACCTTTGGCGCAGAGGTCACTCGCAAGGCGATTCAGGCACTCGTCGTGTTCCTCATCGTGATCGCGTTATTCATCACGTGGCGGTTTGAGTGGAAAATGGCCGTCGCAGCACTCATTGCGTTGTTGCACGACCTCGTCATCACAGGTGGCCTGTACGCGCTCGCAGGATTCCTGGTCACTCCTTCCACGATCATCGCGATTCTGACGATCCTCGGATATTCGCTGTATGACACCGTTGTTGTGTTTGAAAAGGTGAAGGAGAACACCCAGTTGCTCCACGATCAGTCGACCATTTCCGGGATCGTGAACCTCTCCATGAACCAAGTGCTCATGCGTTCGATCAATACATCACTCACGTCGCTGCTGCCGGTCGGTTCGCTCCTGCTCGTCGGATTTCTTGCTCTTGGGGCAGAAACTCTGAAAGAATTCGCTTTGGCACTCTTCATCGGCATCGCGATTGGTACCTACTCGTCAATATTCGTCGCGGCGCCTGTGCTGGCGCGCTGGAAGGAGAGCGAGCCAGAGTGGCAGCAACGCGCGTTGCGGCTTGGGAAGGGATCCGAACCGGCTCGAGTTGTGGCCAAGGTCGAACAGACCGAAGCACCAGCTGTTGCACCCTCGAAGTCGGCCGTAGCAAGACCTCCCAAGCAAAGGCGGAAGCGTCGGTAGAATTGCCATATGGGCAACAACACCGACTCCGTTGACACAGCTCCAGCTTCCGACCGCGGTCTGAGTTTTGTTGACCCTGCCGTTCATGGTCGCACACCCGATGAGATGTTCGCAGATATCGCCGACACCTACATCGAGGCACATCCTTCCGGCGACACTCAACAAATTGAGGCAGCGTATGCGGTTGCTGTGGAGCAACACCAGGGGCAGAACAGGGCCACAGGCGACCCGTACATAGTCCATCCGCTCGCGGTTGCGGAGATACTTGCCGACTACGGTATGGACGAAGCAACACTGTCAGCCGCTCTTTTGCATGACACCGTTGAGGACACCGACCTGACGCTCGAGCGTATCACTGCAGACTTTGGCGATGAGGTGACGCTGCTGATAGATGGTGTAACAAAGCTGGACAAGATCAAGTTCTCGAGCAGAGAACACGCGCAAGCCGCGACCATTCGCAAGATGGCTGTAGCGATGGCAAAAGACATTCGTGTGCTCGTAATCAAACTGGCCGACCGTACGCACAACATTCGGACCATCGACCCGCTTCCCGAAGAGAAGCAGCGAAGAGTCGCGCTCGAAACGTTGGACGTGTACGCACCGCTCGCCCACCGCCTCGGCATGCAGGAGATCAAGCACGAAATGGAGGAGACGTGTTTTGGCATCCTCTATCCAGGCCCGAAGGCAGAGATCGAGGCGAAAGTTGCTGCACGATCGCCCGAGCGTGCAGCATATATTGACACCGTCATCGATGACCTGGCGACCGTATTGTCAACGAACGACATCACTGCCAAGATAACCGGACGACCGAAACATCTCTACTCCATTTATCGAAAGATGGTTGCTTCCGGGCTTGCATTCGAGGATATCCACGATCTCATCGGGATCCGCGTCATCGTGAAGGATGTCAAGGGTTGTTACGCCGCACTCGGCATCGTGCACTCCATCTGGCCTCCGATACAGGGCCGATTCAAGGACTACATCGCTTCTCCAAAGTTCAATTTTTACGAGTCGATTCACACGACCGTTGTTGGCCGAGACGGCAAGCCCCTTGAGGTACAGATCCGTACGCACGAGATGCATGACCGTGCGGAGGGCGGTATCGCTGCGCACTGGCGCTACAAAGAAGACGGCAGCGAAGAAGACGATCTACTCGTGGTTGAGGATATTCGCGAAATGCAGGACGATGCCGTGAGTCCGGAAGACTTCCTCGCGACACTGAAACTCGATCTCTACCAGGACGAGGTATTCGCGCTGACCCCGACCGGAGAGGTGAAGGTTCTCCCGCGGAAAGCGACCCCAGTGGACTTCGCGTACCGCATCCACACCGATGTGGGACACCGGTGCTCAGGAGCGAGAGTCAACGGTCGACTTGTGCCGCTCTCCACCCGACTTGAGTCTGGCGACATCGTCGAGATCATCACCTCGAAGGCCCAGGACGCGCATCCGTCCCGGGACTGGCTTGAGTTCGTGAAGTCGTCCCGTGCCACTGCGAAGATCAAAGCATGGTTCTCTCGCGAGCAGAGAGAGAATGCTCTCGTGGACGGGAAAGAAGCTGTCATCAAGGCCCTCAGACGCGACGGCTTGCCTCTCAGCGGCATTGATACCGAACTCGAAGCCGCCGCCCACCGGCTCGGGTTCGAGGATGTAGCTGGTTTGTACATGTCTGTCGGTGAAAGCCGAACAAGTCCACAATCGGTGTCTCAGCGGGTGCTTCGCGAGCTTCAGCCGGACGATTCGGCCGAGGCAGTCATTGCTGAACGGTTGCCCGTTCCCCACAAGAGACGGCACCAGATGGCGGGAGGCATTGTTGTCGAGGGCTTCGAGGACATGCTGGTGCGAATGGCAAAGTGTTGTGGGCCGGTTCCCGGCGACGACATCGTTGGGTTCGTCACGGTCGGTCGGGGTGTGTCCGTCCACAGGGCCGACTGCGGCAACATTCTCAGCCTGAACGATCAACCCGAACGCATGGTCGACGTTGCGTGGGCTGCGGAACAGACTGGAACGTTCTTCGTTTGGATCCAGGTGGAAGCGCTCGACAGGGCCCGTCTACTGCGAGACGTGACAGCAGGACTTTCAGACTCTGGTGCCAACATCCACGCATCCTCGTCCGTCACCGGCCGTGACCGAATCGCCCTTCTCCGCTACGAGATTGAACTCTCCGACAAACAAGCACTTGAGGGAGTCCTCGCCAGCCTGCGAGACATCGACGGCGTCTACGACGCGTATCGTTTGGTCGTCTGAGGAGCTTCGCCCCCAGACAACCAAACGAGGTAGTACGTATGACGATTGCCCAAGCATGGTCCCCCGGGTGTCTATCTTTGCGGGATGGCTCTCTTGATTGAATCGGTTCCGTTGTGGCACTTTGAGACAAATGCGTATGTGATAGCTCCTGATCGAGGTGGACCTGCAGTTGTTGTTGATGCACCGCCCGATCCCGAGGGCGTTGGTGATCTGCTTGCGAAGTTTGACCTGACTCCTGTTGCGATACTTGTAACGCACGGTCACGTCGACCATGTCGGGGGAGTCGACGGCATTGCCTCAGAAACCGTCAGGGCGTACATGCATCCTCTTGACATCGATATGGCTCGCCACCCACGGCTTCAACTCCAGGCGCTGCTCGGATCAGCGTTTCCGATGGGGGACGAAGAATTGGTTTCAACCCAATTCAACGATCTCGAACACGAAGAAACGCTCACCATTGCGGAAATTGATTTCGGCGTGCTGCACACGCCCGGTCACACACCGGGACACTGCTGTTTCTATCTCGAGCAGGAAGCAGTCTTGTTCAGTGGGGACCAACTTTTCAAACGCGGAATAGGACGTACAGACCTCCCCGGAGGTTCATACGACGACTTGATGAGGTCTATGGCAGATTACGTACTGCCGTTGCCCAGCGAGACAATGGTCCTGCCCGGCCACGGACCAAGCACTACCATCGGCGCTGAACGCGATCTCAACCCGTTCCTTCAGGAGTTGCAGTGACGGAATACCGTGCCCCGAAGGGAACGTACGACGTGCTACCGCCGGATTCTCAATGGTGGTCAGACGCGCGTCGCGTTTTTGACGATTTGTGCGCCGAATTCGGATACGGCCTTGTCATGACACCGTTGTTCG
>SMXV01000029.1 GCA_004356175.1 Acidobacteriota bacterium | reverse complement strand
TCGCCGTCGCCAGAATGACTGCGGCGTGATGGCTCGGATCGGAATCCAACGTCGACACTGTGATCGACAGTGTGGTCCGCCCTGTGTTGAGATCAGCCTCTGTCTCAACCTCTCTCACTGACTGCGCCCCATGGAGACGCTCCATGACAGCATCGAGGTGCAGGTCGAGTTCCTCACCCTCGAACTCAATCCGTCGTATCACATCGAACGTACACGTCAACCGGTAGGTGCCCATGAACCCACCCTACCGGCTGGGATGTCACATCCAGTACCTGATGACGGACGCGAACGTATCCGGATCGAGCGACGCTCCACCTACAAGCCCGCCATCGATGTCCTTCTTTGCCATCAGTCCCGCCACGTTTCCCGGGTTGACCGAGCCGCCATACAAAACCCGAACGGCGTCGGCAGCATCCCCGCTGACCTCCCTGACCTGCTCCCGCACGAATGTGCACATCGAACCGGCATCATCAGCCGATGCAGTCCTTCCTGTACCAATCGCCCATACAGGCTCGTAGGCAACAACAATCGAAGCGACCGTATCTGGTTCAACTCCCGCAATACCTTCGCGGACCTGCCGACCAACAATCTCCCCCGCTGTGTCGCTGTCTCGTTCGAGCTCTGTCTCGCCAACGCAGAGGATTGGTGTCATCCCCGCAGCAAGAACCGCCGTGAGTTTCTTGTTGACAACGTCATCCGTCTCACCAAAGAGTCCACGCCGCTCGGAATGTCCGACAATCACAAAACGCACGCTCAGCTTTGCGACCATTTCTGGAGAGATCTCCCCCGTGAACGCGCCGGACTCATGCCAATCAACATTCTGGGCACCGAGCATGATCTGAAGATGATCGGCCTCAATGACAGTCTGTGCGGAGCGCAATGCGGTAAAGGGCGGGCAGACCACCACTTCTACCCTCTGGTGGTCCGACACATCAAGGCGGTAGCTCAGTTTCTGCACCATCTGGATCGTCTCCAGATGGGTAGCGTTCATCTTCCAGTTTCCAACAATCAGATATTTACGCATGACAGCCTTTCCCGGTTCGCCGATGAGTTCATGTTCGCAGAACTTCGATTCCTGGCAGTGTCTGACCCTCAAGCACCGCGAGACCGGCTCCCCCGCCGCTCGAAACATGGGAAATGTCACCCCAGACACCGAGTGCTCGTATCGCAGCGACCGAGTCGCCCCCACCCACAACTGTGTAGCCGTCCGATTCGGCAACAGCTCGAGCAATCGCGGCGGTTCCGGCACGGAACGGCTCCCACTCAAACACTCCCATCGGGCCGTTCCAGAACACCGACGCTGCATCAACGATGACATCTGCGAAACGCTCGATAGTCATTGGGCCAATGTCGAGACCGATAGAGTCCGAGCGAATCTGTGATGAGGCCACAATCTCACTCTCTGCGTCAGCACTGAAGCTATCTGCCGCAACGATGTCGAGCGGCAGGACGATCCTGTCCCCGAATTCGGACTCCAACAGCTTCGCCACGGAGCCGATCATCGACTCTTCGACCAGCGACGCGCCAATCGAGTAGCCAGCAGCCCTGAGAAAGGTGAAACACATAGCACCACCGACCAGCATCAGGTCGACCTTTGGTAGGAGCCGCTCGATCACTTTCAGTTTGTCTGAAACCTTCGCGCCGCCAACCACAACAACAAACGGACGGTCCGCTCCGACCGTCAGTCGCTCAAACGCCGCGACCTCATCGATGAGGAGTTTGCCCGCAGCCGAAGGCAGCAGAATCGCCACCCCAACGTTCGAGGCGTGAGCCCTATGGGCAGTACCGAAGGCGTCACCGACAAACACGTCAGCTAGGCGAGCTAGACCCTGAGCAACTCGTGGGTCGTTCGATGTCTCCCCCGGCTCGAATCGTGTGTTTTCGAGGACGACAACCGTGCCATGCTCCGTGTCGCTGATGATCCTCTCCACCGCTTCCCCAATGACTCCGGGGGCAAGGACCGTGTCAAATCCGCCGAGAGATCCAAGAACGCTGGCGACAGGCCGCAGGGAGAGCGTTTCATCATGACCATGTGGGCGGCCAAGGTGGCTGGCGACAATCACGCGGTATGACTGGTCGAGCACCGCACGGATCGTCGGCAGACTCGAAGCGATTCGGAAGTCGTCCGCGACCTCTCCATTGACAAGCGGCACATTGAGATCAGCTCGTATGAGAACCGTTCTGTCCGCCAGATCGAGCGATTCGATCGTACGGAGGCGGGAACTACCCAAGTTTACGTACGAGATCGACGAGGCGACTCGAGTAGCCCCACTCGTTGTCATACCAGCCGAACACCTTGATCATCGACCCGGACACGATCGTTGCGTCTCCATCGATGATGACCGAATGTGGATCACCGACAATGTCGCTCGACACGATCGGATCCTCCGTGTAGGACATGATGCCAGCAAGTTCACCCTCGGCCGCAGCCCTGAAGGCCCCATTCACCTCCTCGACTGTCACCTCCCGCTCAAGAGTGACCACAAGGTCCGTGATCGACCCATCAGCAACCGGAACTCTGAGCGACATCGCCTCCAGCTTTCCATCGAGTTCGGGCATCACCTTTCCGACCGCCACGGCTGCACCCGTAGACGTCGGGATGATGTTCAGGGCCGCGGCGCGAGCGCGTCGAGGGTCTGAGTGAAGGACGTCTGACAAACTTTGGTCGTTCGTATAAGCGTGCACAGTGGTGAACATGCCCTGGACGATGCCGAACGACTCGTTCAACACTTTTGCCATTGGGATGATGCTGTTCGTTGTGCACGAAGCGTTCGAGATGATCCGGTGCTTCTCCAGATCGAGTTTGTCATCGTTTGCACCGATCACGATCGAGATGTCAGGATCGCTCATGGGGGCGGTGACGATCACATACTTTGCGCCAGCGTTCAGGTGTTTCGAGGCTGTCTCGTGTGTACGAAATATGCCTGTTGCCTCAATGACGACGTCTACTCCAAGCTCGCCCCACGGCAGCTGCTCCGGGTCTCTCTCTGAGAACACCTTGATCCGGTCCCCATCAACGACCATGTCCCCATCAGAAATTTCAATCGTGCCCGGATAGCGGCCGTGAACGGAGTCATATTTCAGCAGGAGCGCGTTCGCCTCAACGTCTCCAAGATCATTGATCGCAACAATCTCGATACCCCGCATCGCTGACACAGCGTCTCCCCACACCTTTGCGATGGACTCCGCATCTGACACGTCGATGGAGCTGACTGCTCTGCGAAGGTCATCAACAAAGCTCGCACCCTTCGATGCACGAAAGAAGTTTCGCCCGATCCGTCCGAATCCGTTTATGGCTACCTTCATGTGTTGCTCCTGATGGTCATGGGTGAGTTGTGCTGAGAGCTGCCCCGAGCTTGCCAGAATCGTGACTCGGACGTGCCGCCATCTCGTCAACGAGATCTGCAACCAGCAAATCGGCTCCGTATGTCGCCGCCAATTCCCGGTCGAAGTCGACAGCTTCCAGAGGCGGAACGACATCAACTCGTGTGCTGTTCGCGACAATAGTATGGGGCGGGCGAACTCCGGTCAGTCTGAGCAGCGTCTCAAGGTGGTCGACCCCGTCGAGACCAAGAGTCTCGCCGTCCTGGGTCACAATATTTGCGACATACACAAGCCGTGCGTCGCTCCTATTGATCGCCTCCGTGATACCAGGAACACACATCGCCGCAATTGTGGAGGTCATAAGGCTGCCGGGTCCGAGAATGATCTGATCGGCGGCCATAATTGCCTCAACTGCGCGCTCGTTTGCAACGCAGGAACTCGGCGACACACGTATTGAGTCCACCCGGCCATGGTGCAGCGACACCTCAACCTGTCCTGTGATCGTGCGACCCTCCGACTCGATTTCAAGCTCAAGGTGCAGGTCGCTGGCTGGAATGACGGATCCTGACGTATGCAGAATTCTCTCAGCCCTCATGAGTGCACCCTCAAAGGAACCCTCGATATCAGCAAGGCCGGCGAGGATGAGGTTACCGAGCGAGTGACCAGCGACGTCAGCATCTTCGAACCTGTACTCGAAGACGTCCTTCCACGGAGAGCCATCGGGTGTGAGAGCGACGAGACACTGACGAATATCTCCCGGCGGAGGTATGTCGAGGTGGGGAGCGAGCCTGCCGCTTGAACCGCCGTCATCGGCAACCGTGACGACGGCGTCGACACGGCTCGCATACCGAAGCGCAGCTTTGAGGACACAAGCAAGGCCGTGGCCTCCCCCGACCGCCACCACATGCGGACCGTCAAGGAGTCCGGCGAGTTCGCGGACTGCCTGAGCAGGTTGAGCAATCGGTTGGTCCATCAAAGCGTTGCATCTCTGTGACGGATCGAGCTCTCCACCCCCGCGTCGACGAGGTGCTTCCAGATCGCCTCTGCCATGGCGACACTTCTGTGCCGACCACCCGTGCACCCAGTCGCGATGGTGAGGTACGACTTGCCCTCGGCTTCGTAGTGGGGCAACAAGAAGTCCAACATCTCTGTCACTTTGGTGAGAAACTCGACCGCCTCAGGATGGGAGAACACAAACTCGCTCACAGGGGCATCCATGCCAGTGAGGTCTCGAAGTTCCGGCTCCCAGTGGGGGTTTGGTAGGAAGCGCACATCGAACATCAGATCAACAACTCGCGGTGTGCCTCGTTTGAACCCGAACGAGGTGACATCCACCCGCATCGTCGCCGCACCGTCTGCTCCGGCGAACGCGTCCCTAAGACGCTCGGCCAGCTGGTGAACGTTGAGATCTGATGTGTCGACAAGAACATCAGCCATCTCTTTGACCCCTTCCAGAGCAACACGTTCCAACGCAATCGCCTCTGACAATGACGCCGCTCCTGCTGGATGAGGACGCCGTGACTCCTCAAAACGAGACACGAGCACGCGGTCATCAGCGTCAAGGAAAAGGACTGTGGTTCTGAGGCCATCTCTGTGCAGATCAATGAGCGCAAGATCAAGGTCCGCAGCGTCCATTCCCGTGCGAGTATCTGTCACAACCGCGAACTTCGACCGTTCCCACTCGGCTGCACCTGTTGTCGCCACAAGCTGAGCGATCATGACCGTCGGAAGGTTGTCAACAACAAAATACCCAAGGTCTTCAAGAATTTTCGCGGTCTGTGATCGACCGGCACCTGAGAGTCCAGTAACGATCACAACGTGGGAGCTTGTCTCCTTGTCCTTCATGAAGTTCAGTTCACCCCGTGGAGTGCGTCGTACAGTTCCCCCGCAACTCTACCGGGAACGACCTCGCCGAGTTCCGCGATCGACGCATTTCGCATCCGCTTCACCGACCCGAATTTCTTGATGAGCTGCTTTTTGCGGCCCGGCCCAACTCCGGGGACATCATCGAGAATTGAGTCGACCATCGACTTGTCCCTAAGTGACCGGTGATATGCGATCGCGAAACGATGCGCCTCATCCCTCACGCGCTGCAACAGATAAAGCGCTTCCTCTCCCCGCGGAATGATGATGGGTTCTGCGTTTCCCGGGATGAAGACTTCCTCAAGTTTCTTTGCGAGGCCAATGACAGGTATGTCAAGTCCAAGTCGTTCGATCGCCAACACCGCTCTGCCCAGCTGGCCCTTCCCACCATCAATCACCACAAGACCTGGCGGGTAGGAGAATCGGCCTTGATCCTCCAACGGTAATTCTCGTTCCGCGAGATATGCCTTGAATCGTCGTGAGATAACCTCCTCCATTGCCGCGAAGTCGTCCTGCCCGTCAATCGTCCTAATCTTGAAACGGCGATACTGGTTCTTGAGGGGAAGACCATCCTCAAATACCACCATCGACGCAACGGTGTGCCTGCCCTGAATGGTCGAGATGTCGTAACACTCAATTCTCAGAGGCGGCTTCTCAAGTCCGAGAATGCTCTGCAGGCTTCGCAGTGCCTGTGCACGAGCGTTGTGATCAGAGTGACGCTTGAGCCTGTTACGGGTGAATTCCTCCTGCGCATTTGCAACAGCGGTGTCCATGATTCGCCGTTTTGCGCCGCGTTTGGGAACACGAAGACTGACACTCGACCCTCTCTCGATCGCAAGCCACTCGGCGACAGTGTCGCTCTCGCTTGGCATGTCCTGCACAAGTACCTGCGCAGGGGGCGAGTCGCTCGCATAGATCTGGCCAATCATCTGCTGAATAAACGCCTCGATTGTGATGTCCTCGACCCGGTCAACGATCATGGACCTTCGACCGGTCATCCGCCCATGCCTGATATTGAGGACCACAAGGGAGAACTCAAGCTCATCCTCCGCATATGCAATTACGTCAAAGTCCTCGTCCGTATCGGTGATGAGCTCCTGGCGCTGAAGTGCCGTGCGCATCGCGGCGATGCGGTCCCTCATCCTCGCTGCCTGCTCAAAATCCTGACGACCGGCAGCGTCACGCATCGACTGCTCGATGTCCGATATCAGCACGTCGCTGTGACCACTGAGAAACGAACCAAGTGAGTCAAGGTCGGATTGATATGCCTCTTCAGTGACCTCACCGACGCACGGACCGGAGCATTTCTCAATATGAAACAGGAGACATGGACGCCCGGACACCTCGTGCCTTTTGAACTTCGCGTTCGTACATGTACGAACCGGATAGGTTCGCAGCAACGCATCGAGCGTCTGGCGAATGGAATACGCCTTTGCATACGGCCCGAAATATTCAACACCCTTGCGATGTTTCCCGCGCACGACAACAGCCCGCGGCCACTGTTCATTTCGGGTAATCGCGAGATACGGGAAGGACTTGTCATCCTTGAGCCGAACGTTGAACCGAGGCTTGAGCTCGTGGACAAGGGAAAACTCCAACATCAGTGCCGCGATCTCGGAATCGGTGACGATCCATTCAATCTCATCTGCTGCTGACACCATGGTCCGGGTCCGAGGGGCAAGGCTCGACACGAAATAGTTCGAGACGCGCTTGCGAAGCGACTTCGCCTTGCCCACATACAGTGCTCGGCCATGTTCATCGCGAAATATGTACACGCCCGGTCCATCGGGAATGGTCGACGGTGGTGGACGATTCAGCATGAACGGAGTTTACAGCCCAGCCATCTCCGATCTGAACCGAGACATATTCCGGCGAGCGGATAAGTCATGCCCTGATCCATCGGACGCCCAGGAGACGGGGAACGTGTTCCTGGCCCTCGTATAGCGGAAGCCTCCTGACGGTTTCTGCGCTGAGACCGCGCTCGATCATCCGGTCAAGCACCCAACCATGGGAGGCCGCTGATGTCAGCAATTCTGACATTGGTCTATGAAAGAACTCGACGGAGCCTTCGCCCGCAGGCTCTCTGGAAGACCCTGCCTCGAAGTAGGTACCCCATCGCCACAATACTTCACCGTCGGGATCCGCGAGCGGAGCAGAGTCTGGTGCCGTGAACACGGGATGGTTCATCACGACTACGAGCGTTCCCGAGGAACGAACGACCCGTGCGAGCTCTTCGAAAAATCGTGCATGGTTCTCTATGAGATCGAGCAGATAGACCGAGTACGCGGTGTCGAGACTGTTTGGCGTCAACCAACCAAGCTCAGGAAGCCGCGTCTGCACGACCAGGCCGCCAGCGTCGGCCATCACGAGAAGATCGCGACTGAGGTCGCACCCGAACACTCCCCCACCGACAATGCGCATGCCGTGACCCTCGCCACATCCAAGGTCCATTGCAGTGCCCATCGTCTCAGGCAGAAGAGTTTTCAGAATCGGTAGAACGTCCGCAGCGTATGCAGGGTCGTCTTTGACCTCGTCTCGCCACCACTGCGCGAGGTCGTCCCACGTTCCC
>SMXV01000028.1 GCA_004356175.1 Acidobacteriota bacterium | reverse complement strand
GTGAACTGCCGAAGGTGCAATCACCTTCAGCACTGCTGATCCGTCTATCTCATTGGCGAATACCACCGCCTCCGCGGAGCTCGACACAACCTTGGAAGCAGGTATTGCAAGTCCGTACGCCTTGAGAACGGTGTCCACCGCGGTCGGTTCAAGCCAACCGCCTTCCACACCAACGGAGCGTGTGGCGCTCTCAACGATTGTGCGAGCTCGATCAACATCGATATCGTCGAATTCTACGATTGCACCCTCTGGCGTGGACAGCCACTGCTGGTACGTCGTCGCTTTTCGCAGAGCCTGTGCGGCGCGTTCAGGGAACGCGAACGTCGGAAACCCGACATCAGAGCTCGACAGTTCCGTTGGCGCGCCCCCAGACTGCATGTACACGCACAGAAAGGTCTTGTCGTCAGGGCAGGCCTCGCCGGCGAGCCTGATGGCGGTAGCGGTCTCCGAGATGCCGACATCCGATGCAGGAATGAACAGGGCCATCAGAGAATCGATTTCGTCTGACGCGAGCAGCGCCTCGATCGCTTGGCGATACTGATCCGGCCCCGCAGCCGCGATCATGTCAACCGGATTTCCCACTGCAGCATCATCTGAGAGAAAGTTCCGAAGCTCGCGCTGAAGTTCATCGGAGAGCACCGGAACTTCAAGACCAAGCGACTCGAGAGCGTCGACGGCGAGAATGGCCGGACCTCCCGCGTTCGTCACGATGCCCACCTTGTTCCCTCTTGGCGGCGACTGAAGGGCAAGCAGCGACGTGACATCGAATAGCTCTTCGAGGGTCGAGACGCGGATAACCCCGGCTTGACGGAACAGCGCATCCGTTGCGACGTCAAGGTTGGCCAATGAGCCCGTGTGGCTCGACGCTGCTCTTGCGCCAGCGGAGGTCCGTCCCGACTTCACGGCAATGATCGGCTTCTTGCGTGCGATCCGCCTTGCGATTCTTGCAAATCGTTCTGGATTGCCGAAGGACTCGAGATACAGCAGAATCACCTCGGTGCTTGGGTCGTCCTCCCAGTAGAGCAGCAGATCGTTTCCTGAGACATCCGCCCTATTCCCAACCGACACGAACGTTGCAATACCGATATTCAACTCTGTTGCATAGTCGAGAATGGCAAGCCCGAGCGCACCACTCTGGGAGGACATCGAGACATTGCCCCGTCGCGGCATGATTGGACCAAACTGCCCGTCGAGACGGACGGCTGGATCGGTGTTCAGCAGTCCCATACAGTTTGGCCCGACCATTCTCATGCCTGCCTCCCGCACAATTGCGAGTAGTTCACGCTCCATGGCCGCGCCGGCATCTCCCGTCTCAGAGAACCCTGCGGAGATTACAACGACACCTTTCACGCCCTTGTCGGCGCACTCACGAACAACATCGACCACAAGACCAGCTGGCACGACGACAAATGCCAGGTCAACGTGACCCGGAATATCGACCACTGAGGCAAACGTCGGGATGGATCGAACCAGTGGCGTCTTCGGATTCACTGGATACACCGGCCCGTTGAAGTCGGCGTTGATGATGTTATTGAATAGCCTGCCGCCTATCGACTCCCTGTCGCGGCTGGCGCCAATGACAGCAATGGACGTCGGATGAAACAACGGCGTCACGCTCGGTGGGTTGGATGGTGAAGTTCCGCCGGTCATGGATTGGTCGCTCTTTCTTCTTGCAGGATCTCAGCGATTCTGCCACACCTGTGGAGTTGCGCCCACACGCCTGCCGTCTCAGTGTCCAAATATCACCGAAACCTCGCCCCCTCCGTCGGGTGATGTGCCTATGCGGATACCCCCCCCGGTCAGTTCAGCTGTCCTGAGAACGATGTTGAGACCAAGACCTGTCGACCCAGCAACGCTCTCTCCACGTCTCACCGCTGAGACGTTGCTGAAGCCTGATCCAGAGTCCCCAACGCGCAGCACGCTGCGACCGTCACCCTGGTTTCGCACATCAAGTTGATATCCGACGCCTGGCTCGGTGTGAGTAAATATGTTGTCTATGAGGATGTCGATGAGCGCCCCGAGATCGGTCTTCTGAAGAGGAACCGGGTGATCCCCCGGTTCCACGGAGATAGACGTAGGTCTGCCCTGATCGTCCGCCAGCACCTGCCAGAAGGATGCTCTGTGCGTCAGCACCTCACCAAGATCGACCGGGTTGGATGACGCACTGACTTCTGCTGGCCGAGCGGCACGCCGAATCATCTCGTCGACCTGTCGTTCGACCTCGTCGATGTCGACCAGAAGCTCCGCGGCTTCAGATTTGTCACTCAGCGTCTCTGCCTGAAGTCGAAGCGCTGTCAGAGGTGTCCTCAGTCGATGCGAGAGATCGGCTACCGATTCGCGTTCCGCAATGAGCAGTTCGTCAAGGCGGCCAGCAAGGACATTGAACGCTTCGCCGACCTCCACAATCTCCGATGGACCGGAAGGACTAACTCTTGTCTCAAGATCACCCCTGCCCCACTTCAGGGCGGCCTCAGAGAGATCCACAACCGGACGTACGAGCGATCGTCCCAGCCTGTCCGCAGCGAATGTGGCAATGGCTACGAGGAACACGCCAAGGCCAATAAGCATCGCCCATGCGGGAGCCACTCCTTTGGAGAGTTCTTCGTCGCTCACGAATCCGCGAACGACAACCGTGTCTCCCTCGATCAGCGCGTCCGCGGTAAGCACGGGGACGAGCACCTCGACACCGCCATCGGTCCCAGCCGTGAACGCAGCCCCGCTCTGGGCCTTGGCGATGTTGCTGCCGATGACAACGGGCACACCGATAACTTCTCCGCTGAGGAATATCACGCTGAGATTGTCTGAAGCACCAAAAGCCACGAGGATCGCATCGGCGAGCGCTGGAGTAATCCCCTCGTCGGTTCCCACCACAGCAAGAGCGGTTGCCACAGACTGAACATCGCGCTCGGAGTCGGAGAGAGCTCTGGTGACCGCCTGGTTTCGAATCAGAATTGCAACGGGAAATATGAACGCGACCACGACGAGAAGGGCGACCGCAAGGCTGAGCAACGCGAGCCGCCTCCTCATTGCGGCTCGACAAGCTTGAGACCCACACCATGAACCGTCTCGATGTACCTCGGCTCGGCTGCAGACTCGCCCAGCTTCTTGCGAATCCATGACACGTGAACGTCGACCGACTTTTCTGAGCCACCGTATGGCTGTCGCCATACCTCTGCCATGAGTTGACGCCGTGACACCACGACTCCCACGCGTTCAGCGAGGTACAACAGGAGATCGAACTCCTTTGGGCTGAGGCTTAGCGGTGTGTTGTTCAGAGTCACAACACGAGCACCCGGGTCTATGACAAGATCGCCGACGATGATTTCAGAACCGGTGGTTTTTGATGCCGATCTGCGCAGGACGGCTCTCACGCGCGCCTCAAGTTGCTCAACGCTGAACGGTTTGACGAGGTAGTCGTCTGCCCCAGCGTTCAGCGTCCGTATCACATCACGGTCTGCGGAGCGCGCCGTCGCGACAATGACCGGAACATCGGTGATGGCACGAATCATCTTCAATAGTTCTGTTCCGTCGAGGTCAGGCAAGCCCATATCAAGAACAATGACGTCAGGCGACCCCTTGACAATTTTTTGCAGTCCGTCAAGTGCCGTCGACGCGCCCTCGACGTCATAGCCGTTCGAGGACAGGACGCGAGTGACCAGTTCGCGTATTCGCTGGTCGTCCTCGATTATCACTATAGATGTCACGAGGACAATCAACCACATTGCGCCAGCCTTAGCAAGTCCTTAACATGGTGTTGAGTACGCCACAACCCGGAGTCGGACACGATGATTGAGATGCGACAGAGACTTTTCTGCTCGCTGGCTGGTTCGTTGCGGCCATCGGCGCGGGATTGGTAGCTTCCGCTGCCGTGGCGATTGCGGGTGGACAGGTTCTTGACCGACCACTTCAACCGCTCACGACCGCTGAAGTCGCAGCGCTCCCTGTCACAGCGGTGGGTTCGTCCGAGACTCTCGTGCCCCAAGCCTCCGGCGGCACTGAAACGACTGCTGGCGGACCCGCCGTTGGGAGTGATGATTCTCAGTCGACCTCCGAGGAGACCATTCCAACGCCACGGTGGGACCGGTTTACCAACCCGGCGAGTTCCCAGTCCGGTGTGGTAATCATTGAGGCTGGCAAGGTGTCCTTTGCTGTGGCCGAAGACCGCATTCACGTCCTTTGGGTCACTCCGGGATCGGGTTACCTCATGAACAGGCTTTCAAGCGACGAAACCTCCGTCACGATCTCATTCTCCTCATCGAGAGATGCGTGGCTGGTAAAGGCGAGCCTCATCGACGGGCTTCTCGTACTGTCCTCAGTCAAAGACCCGATCGCCTAACGCGCCTTTCCGGCCCGCGCACGTTCCCCCTCTCAATCGCTTCGCTCTTGTGTCCCTTTATAGGGACGGCTGCGGGGCCGTAGAGGTGTCTGATACAGCAGAGAAAACGAGTGTTTGATCGTAGCCGTCGACGAATTCGATGACCCGCTCGGGTCGAAGGGGCCTTGCCACAAGGTATCCCTGCACAAGTGTGCAGCCCAGTGCTCGGACTGTCGACAGTTCCTCGCGAGTCTCGACGCCTTCGGCTATCACCGCCAGATCGAAGCTGCGGGCGATCGCCACGATTGCTTCGACAATGGCCCGCGATTCCTCACGACGATGTGCGTCGCGAATGAACGACTGGTCGATTTTCAGTGCGTGGATCGACAATTGTTGCAACTGCCGAAGTGACGAGTATCCAGTTCCGAAGTCGTCGATCGACACGGTCACACCCATATCTGAGAGCCGCTCGAGTGCCCTCTCAGTTCGTTCAGCCTCAATCGTGATCGTACGTTCCGTGACCTCGACTTCGAGATGGCGAGGATCAAGATTCGCCGCCGCGAGTGCAGCAGCAATCGTCTCAACAAGATTCGCGTCGCGGAACAACCGCCCAGAAGCATTTACAGCAACTCGCATGGGACGCATGCCCAGATCAATCCATTTGCGCATATCCGTGCATGCCTCGTCAAGGAGCCACTTACTCATCGGCACTATGAGGTCCGACTCCTCAGCAAGGGGGATGAAATCCCCTGGCATCAGGAGACCACGCGTTGGATGGTCCCAACGTACGAGCGCTTCAAGTCCGATGACCGTTCCGCGAACGAGATCAACCATGGGCTGGTATTCGATGCGAAGCTGCGTGACGGACTCGATCGCCTCTCGCAGATCCCCCATGAGCGAGATGCGTTCCGATGTGCGGTCTCGCAGAGATCGTGTGAAGTACTGGTATGTATTACGACCAGCGGCCTTCGACTGATACATTGCAGTGTCTGCGCCTTTGAGCAAGTCTTCGGCTGTGTCCCCGTCAAGTGGATACACAGCAACACCGATTGAGGCGGTGACGACAAGCTCTCGTTCGCCTATGCGATAGGGTGTCGCGATTGTCTTGAGCATCTTGGCAGCAACCTGCCCGGCATCCTC
>SMXV01000027.1 GCA_004356175.1 Acidobacteriota bacterium | reverse complement strand
GGGACAAAGCGGTGAAGAAGCTCGACTACCGCAACGAGCGGGCCGTTCTTGATCGGGCCGACATCATGTATCGGGGAGAGTAAGCTGGCACAGTTTTCCTCGTGCGCCACGCATGGGCTGGCGTGCGTGACGACACGGACCCAAGCGACAGGGACCGGAAATTGGACAGCCGCGGAAAGAAACAACGCAAGGCAATCCGCGACCATCTTCTGACAGTGCCTCTGACCCGTGTCCTGTCGTCGGATTTCAAGAGGTGCACATCAACGGTGAAACCCCTTGCATCACGTCTTGGCGTTCGGGTCGAGACCGCACAGGCACTTACGGAGGGGAGACACCCTGAACAGGTCATGGACCTCATCGGGCAGCTCGATGCAGAGCCGGTGGTTCTGTGTACACACGGAGATGTCATAGCCGACGTCATCGGTCATCTGATGGCTGAGGGTGTGCCGATGGATGGGCCGACCGATTCCGAAAAGGGCAGCATCTGGGAGCTACGCACAGCCCGTGGTCGCGTTGTGTCTGGGCGGTACGTTCCCGCGTCCTGATGGGCCGCTACAGCTTGCTCGCTGCTGCTTCGTCGAGGAGCCACAGCACGTGATCTTTGGCTGTCACGCGAGCCGCCGGATACTCACCACCGCTGGCAATCTGAGATATGACCTCCGCCTTGTTCTGACCGGCGACAAGGAACAGAACCACATCCGCATGCGCGAGAAGCCCAAACGAGGCAGTGAGACGCCAGGTGTCGAGGTGGGGAACCCAGTTTGAGAGGTACGCGTCGCCAGCGATCGCAAGAGCTTCTGTTCCCGGAAAAAGCGAGGCGGTGTGACCGTCGTCCCCCATTCCCAGCAACGTCAGGGCCCTGGCCTCGCGTCGTTCTGTGAGCCATTCCATTGATTTTGTCATTCTGAGGGCGGATTCGGCTGGCTCTTCGAGGTGGGTATCGGGGGCAAGGAAGGCGATCTTGCCCTCTGTGCCGAGGGTCGCCCGCACCATTGCTTGGTTCGAGTCCGGATGGTCAGGTTCCACCCACCGCTCGTCGGTCATCCATGCCGTCACACCATCCCAATCAAGCTCCATGTCTGACAGGACTTCGTAGGTGAACTTCGGTGTGGAACCGCCGGCAAGGCCGAGCACGAGCTCGGTGCTTGACCTGATCTCCCCAGCGACAAGTTCCGCGGCGCGGGTAGCCAGGTCGTGCGGGGTTGGCAATACGTCGTATTTCACTCACTCAGTATGGGACACATCATGCCCCAAGGGTCTGGCGGGGATCTTTAGAGACCACCTGAGCGGATAGCACCGATGAGGAAACGGCCAAGATCCGATTCGGCGGTGAGGTTGCCGAGCTGGCTTTGTACGCCCGAGGCGATCTGTGACTGGCTACAGCCGAGTTCGACAGCAAGCTCGTCGATGATCTCAGCATCCTTCTCGAACGTCTCGATGGAAGGCAGGTCGCCGCCTGTTGCAATGAATTCCTCCACGGTGAGGTCTTGAAACTCCGAATCGACATCATCGATGAGACGCTGGAACAGATCCATTGTCTCGTCAATCAGCTCATCACACGTACTCGCAGAAATCCCCCCGCTGCATGCAGACACGAATACCGCAAGAGCGAGCATGACCGCAATGACCGACCGAGTTCCCATGGTTCAAGACTACAAGGAAGAACCCATACCCCAGGACTCCGCGAGCACTCGACCACGTCCCACCTTTAGGTGTCGAGTTCGTGGATGTCGTCGATGATGCCGACTATGACGGACCGGATTGGCGCGGACTCGATGCCGTAGATGGTTCGGGCGGATGAGCCTTCGTCGAGTATCAGTACGGTTTCGTCTGAGCCGGCTCCGACGACGTCGGTGCAGATGAGGTAGCCGTCGTAGTCCTCTCCGTTGTCGACGAGTTGCACCATGAGGAGGCGTTCACCCTCAAAGAAGTCGTGTTTGATGGTCGACACGACGTTGCCTATGACTCTGCCAACCTTCATGGCCGAACATCAACTTCATCAACGATGCCGACAATCGCGTGGTCAACTGGGACGAAACGTGGCTGCATCGCTTCGGCGGCTTCCCGCGACGCAATAAAGTAGATCAGATCGCCCTCGCCAGACTGATGCACCGCGTCGGCCGCTACGACACACTCCCCCACATCCGCAAGGCTCTTGTCGAGTGGCTGCACGATGAGCAGTTTCATGCCCTCCATTGCGGGGTCCTTGACCGTTGCTACCACAGACCCACGCACCCTTCCGAGCTGCATCAGGATCCGAACCTGTGTGACTGCACCCGCGTCAGGAACATCGAAGAGGCAGCGAGATCCTCACGGAGCTGGTCGGTAAGTTGTGGAATGACGACGGAGGCAACGAGGCTCGACCCGGCACGCTCGACCGCGGCTTCAACCGCAGCGTCCACGTCACCGACACCACCGTCGACGATTAGAAACGCTTTTCCGTTGATTCCATCGGCCATGACAAGGGACCGCAACGTCACGTCTGCTGCTTTGACCGCAGCATCGGCAGCGTCAACTCCAGCCGAAATCGTGCCAGTCTCGACGAGACCGACTGCCTCAGATGTCACTCCGGCACCAGTGTCGCTGCTAATCATGGCGTCGACAACGTCTGGTGCAACGTCTGGCAGGAAGACGTGGGCTATGACGTCGACGTCGAGTCCACTGACAATTCCCGTTGCAACCTCGACAGATGCAACGTCTCCAGCTACCAGCACAACGTATTTACCTGGATGTGTTGTGCCTGTGTAGAGCACATCAATTGGTGTGCCTTTGGCTATTGCATCCGCTGCATGCACGCCTTGAGCAATCGAGCTGAACTCCCAAATCGCGACCGCAGGTGCCGTCCGGTCAGACAATATTCAACGCTCCAACCACGGTAACGCGCCGGATCCGTGAGAACGTTCGAGGCCGGGTGAGACCCTCGCCCGTTGGGCTCGCAATTGAGAATGACGTGAACCCCTCGCCTTCGTAACCGATCCCGGCAACGTTTGAGCCGTTCGCCACGAAGATCGAGCAGTTCATTGCCCGAGCCATCTTCGTGATGACATCGACGTTGGTTGAATGAATCGAGGCCGTGTGCCTGAAGCCATGTTCGGAACGGACAGCAAGGTCGATGGCGGTGTCGACGTCCTTGACACGCACAATGGGCATCACCGGCATCATCTGCTCCGTCCACACGAGGTTGTGTTCCCTTGGCACCTCAGCGATGAGTAATCGTGTGCCTTCTGGGGCCGTGACGCCGATCTCTGCGAGTATCACCGAAGCGTCCTTCCCTATGAACTCGCCATTGATGACGCCCGGCTTGTTCGGAGGGCCCATCTCCTTGAAGATGACCCGCTCGAGCCGTTTCAGCTCATGCTCCTTGAGGCGGTAGGCGCCTGCGGCGCTCATGTGTTGCACAAGGCGATCTGCAACGGTGTCGACAACAATGGTTGTCTTCTCATCAACACAGATGATGTTGTTGTCGAACGAAGCCCCGTTGACGATGTCCCTCGCCGCCTTTGCGATGTCGGCCGTCGCGTCCACAACTGCGGGCGGGTTTCCCGGTCCTGCCGCAATGGCTTTCTTCGGGGTCGAGAGCGCAGCTTTCACAACGGCAGGACCACCCGTTACGAGCAGGACGGGAACGTCGGGATGCGCCATGAGCGCTTGTGCCGAGTCGAGGGTCGGGCGCGCAATGCAAGTGACAAGATTGGCTGGACCGCCGGCACTGACGATGGCTCGATTGATGAGTTTGATATTCTCGACCGACACGGCGCGGGCGCTTGGATGCACGTTGAATGTGACAGTGTTCCCAGCGGAGAGCGTTGCGATCACGTTGTTGATGATCGTGGAGGTCGGGTTGGTTGTTGGCGTGATGGCCCCGATCACTCCGTAGGGCGCGTACTCCGTAACCATCATGCCGTGGTCGCCTGTCACGACCTGGGGTTCAAGATCTTCAGGACCAGGAGTGCGTTCAATGACCAGCGCGTTCTTGAGCACCTTGTCGTCGGCGCGACCCATTCCGGTCTCCTGACGCGCCATGTAGGCGAGGTGTTCGTTCTCCGCGCGCATCGACACCCGGATTGCCTCGATGAGGGTCTTGCGGGCCTCAAGTCCCTCTGAGCGATATATCTGAAACGCCGCGCTCGCCGCAGCGACCGCTTCGTCAATCGTCGAAAAGACGCCGTCACCAAGCTCGTCGTCTCCATTCGAGACAGCAGCGGCTGCCTCAATTGCAAGACCCGATTGGCCGGGGATGTCAGCTGCTGAGACGCGAGTCTTCACTCGTTCGATGATCTGGCGGACCTCGGATTCAGTCAGTGCAGCCATGTCACTTCGTGTAGACGGTCTCGCCGTCAAGGTCCCATTGATCCACAATTGCCATAATCACAGCGTCGCACGGCTTGTCGCGGGTCACTTCAGTCTGGCGCGCCGAGCTGCCTGACGCGTACAGCACGACCTCTCCGACGCCTGCGCCAACACTGTCTACAGCAACAACGTACCCACCGCTCGGTTCGCCGTTCGCACTGAGAGTGCGGACAATGAGTAGGGGGAGCCCTTCGAGGCTCGGCTCTTTTTGGCTGGCAACGAGCGTGCCTGTGACTCTGCCAAGGTTCATATCGCTGCCTCTTCAGCTCGCCGTCAACCGACAGCGTCCTGGGCGTCGTCCGCCCGGCCGAGTGGCAGTACAAGATCGAGATTGACGTGTGGGCGGGCAATGATGTGCGTTGCGATGACCTCGCCAACCTTCTCACCACTGCGAACACCTGCGTCGACGGCCGCTTTCACCGCAGCAACGTCGCCACGGATGATGGCTGTCACGTAGCCGCCGCCGGTCTCCTCGTAACTAACGAGTTCGACCTTGGCCGCTTTTACCATTGCATCGCTAGCTTCGACCATTGCCGCAAAACTCCGGCACTCAATCATTCCAAGTGCGTCTGACATCGAATCCTCCTGTTGATTCCTTGTTCCAATTATGACCTGTCTCGACCGTCAATGCCTTCAAGAGCAGCAACAGCTGCCTTCCAACCGACCTCCATGTCGCTCTCGTCGCCTCCGAGGTAGATTCGACCGACTGCTCCGAACGCTCGGACTTCAAGGATGTTGATGTTGGCAGCTTTCTCTGCCTCGTTCGCGGCAAGAGCTGCATACGCAGCTGGGGCGCACTCCATGACGTACAAGGTTTGGCCGGGAATGATCATCTGTCCGTGACGCATATTGTTGATGAGCTGGGCATGGTGATCGGTGATACGGCGGATGAGCTGGCTCGACAGCATTTCGGGTTTCAGACGGTCCTCAACCGTGAGTCCGAGGGCTGACAGAATTGCCTCCCCTGCCGCTCTCGTCTCTGCTTGGCTCGGGGAGTGCACTTCGAGCAGACCGAAGACACGCTCGATGATCTGCATACCTGGGGTCACGGATGTTGCTTTCAGAGCCACGTCTGTGAGCCGATTGATCTCGATTCCTGGAGCTACCTCGACCCAGAGCGACGCCTCGCCCGCAAGAGGAAGGAAACCTTGCGAGATCGTGCCGAGAAATGCGGCGTGCTGCGGCTGGAGACTGTCCAGGAATGCGTAGGACCGCAGTTCAATATCGTTCGCCATCACCGTCTCCTTCGACTCCCCCGACGATTTGAATACCGGCGGATGCCCCTATTCGTGTCGCGCCTGCCGCAATCATGTTCTCCGCGTCCTCAAGGGTTCGCACGCCTCCGGATGCCTTGACACCCATGTTCGGCCCGACCGTTTCACGCATCAACGCAACGTCGTACACCGTGGCCCCGCCACCGCCGAAGCCTGTTGATGTCTTAACAAAATCTGCGTGTGCCGTTCGAGCCAGCGACGATGCAATAACCTTCTCCTCGTCTGTCAGCAGTGCAGTTTCGAGAATGACTTTCGTCACGGCGCCGACTTCGTGCGCTGCGTCGACAACTCTCTCGATGTCTTTGAGCACGACGTCGTGCTGACCCGATTTCAGGGCCCCGATGTTGAGAACCATATCGACCTCGCGCGCGCCGTCGCGAAGAGCCTTGCGGGTCTCTGCTGCTTTGGCATCAGACGTTGACGCGCCGAGCGGAAAGCCAATGACGGTGCACACTTTCACGTCGGATCCTCTGAGGCGAGTTGCTGACCGCTTCACCCAGTATGGGTTGATGCACACGGACGCAAATCCGTACTCCACTGCTTCATCGCACAGAACGTCAACCTCCTCGGCGGTTGCGTCGGGCCTGAGTAGTGTGTGGTCAATGTACTTTGCGAGGTCGAGAGGAACGTCCTGTCCTGGCCCGTGGAAGGACACACGGTCAGCACCGTTCGCTACGACTTCACGCAGCT
This sequence comes from Acidobacteriota bacterium, assembly GCA_004356175.1. GTDB lineage: Bacteria > Actinomycetota > Acidimicrobiia > Spongiisociales > UBA5794 > B3-G11. The sequence continues at coordinate 2,974 of SMXV01000027.1, read as the reverse complement.
TCTCTGGGTTGGCGCAGATGTCGGCGCGCTCCGCGAGCGCGGATAGGACTTCGCGGGTCACCAGCTCAACGAGCTGTTCGTGTGAGACGCTTTCGGTTGTCATCCAGTTCGATCCATGTGTGCCTCGTCAAGTGCGTCAATTTTCTTGACACGTGCAGCGTGTCTGCCTCCACCGTAGGGAGTTGCGAGGAACTCTTGTGTGATGCTGAGTGCAAGAGCGTCTCCGATGAGTCCTGCACCAAGCGTCAGCACGTTCGCGTGGTTGTGTTCGCGTGCGTTACGGGCTGTGGACAGGTCATAGCAGAGGGCTGCTCTGATGCCAGGAATCTTGTTCGCTGCCATTGCCGATCCTATGCCTGCACCGTCGACGATGATGCCAACATCGGCCTCACCTGACGCAACGGTACGCGCCACCGCTACGGCAATGTCCGGATAATCAACGGCATCGGTTGAGTCGGTGCCGCAGTCGACAACGGTCACGCCCTGCTCGGAGAGTCGGAACAGGATGCGTTCCTTGAGACCGAATCCTCCGTGGTCGCCACCGACCGCAACCGTCTGGCTCCTTTGGTCCCTCTCAGGAGCAGATTCGGATGGCTGCTCTACCGGTGGGTTCGTGGCTTGCGACCCATTGTCGGGGCTGTCGAGCAGACCACCGAGAACCCGCTGAACGATCTGTCGAACATCCTGTTCGATGTTGGGATCTCGAGCTGTCACCGTCTGTCTCCGTAGATGAAGCCATTGTAGGACGCAAGCGGCTCCTCACGGGGCTCCGCATGGCGATAGGATGCGTGTCGTGGACGCAACAACTCGCTGGGAAACAGAAGCAATGCGATCGTCTGGTCGCAATCGACAGATGCCGCCAAAACCGACAACAAAGCAGTACAGCGCGTCGTTCTCCGACTCTCGTCATTGGGTAACTCTGCGCGAGGCAGAAGAGGCCACCGGCATCCCAACAAACACCCTCCGCAAATGGGTTCGCAGGGCGGGTCTGCCCTCCTACCTGGAAGCGGATGGCGACCTCGCAATCCGAATGGTCGACCTCGATGCCGTTGTCGATCGTGCCCACGAATTGGGTAGAACTATCGAGCCGTTGGGTCACGAACCCGAAGATGAACCATCTGAACAGGCTGCGGAGCACGTTGATCCACCTGAGCCGGAGTCGGCTGTTCCCGTTGGGACGATGATCGTGCCGATCGATGCATGGAACAAGATGCTCAACCAACTCGGCAATCTGCACGAGGCTGGCCAACAGCTCGCTACTGCGCGTGAGCGGGCGGCCAAAGCTGAGACAGAGGTGAAGTTCCTGCGCGAGCGCCTAACCGAGATGCGAACCGACGAACCACCACCGTCTCGTGCACCGGAGCCGGTTGAAGAGGAACCACCAGCGGAGGTCCCAGCGCCAACCACTCCCCCACCAACAACCACCTACTGGCGCTACCTCACCACCGGCTGGCGAGCAAGAAACAAGTCGCGTTAGAGCACTTCTCGGCAACTCCGACGGTCGCAGGATCTCTCGCAAACAACGCCCTTGGCGTTGTTTGGCAGTTCGAAACCAACTGCGTGAAGCGCTATGGAGTTTGAGGTGGGCGGGAGGTGCTGGCTAGTTGGTAGCCGAGGTAGAGGAGGGTTATGCCGAGGGCGAGGGAGATTGCGAGGGCTGAGGACTCGCCGAGGGCTGTGAGGGAGCCACCGAAGGCGGGGACGAGGACGCCGGCGACGATCAGAAGGTTGCCGTAGGAGAGACGTCGGTTCGACTTCCATGCCCGGACCGCCGATACAACGGACAGTGTGATAATCACCGTCGAGCCGATCGCTCCGGAGATCGCTGCAAACATCCGTGGACCGGGCAATGTCAGAGCCTCGATCATGAACGTGAACTCGAACACCTCGCTGCCGACCGGAACTTCGGATTCCGCAAGGGGCGAAGCAAAGGGAGAGAAGAACGTCGCAAAGAAACCGAACACGAGCCAGAGACTGACAATCGGCCTCAGCGCCGACGCCACAGACCGCTTCCACAGCGCAACCGAGCCCAGACCGAGGAGCGAGATGTTCGCGATTGCTCCGAGAAAGTAGAACACTCGGAATCCCACTGATGTCCACCCGAGTGCGAGGCCAACCGCCAGTGCCCACGTAGCGATCGCGTATGCGCCGAAGGCAATCGCCCAGACCTCTGCGTGCAAGCGCCTGTTGTTCGACCACGACCGATACAGCTTCCAAGCCAATGCGGTTGCTATCAACGCACCGAAGACCGACAGAACCACATCCATGCCACGACGGTAGGGGTACCGGAGACCGCAGTGGGCGTTGCGCCCGGGTTATCGTGAGCGAGTGAGTGAAACCTTCTCGACAAGCGGCCTCGGTCACGCTTACGGCAACGTCGCGGCCTTGCATTCGCTCAACATCGCGGTGCCGAGGGGTCGGACGGGCCTCGTTGGGGCGAACGGCGCAGGCAAGTCGACGCTTATCAAGATTCTCCTCGGCATCATCGCCCCAACAACTGGCACAGCGACGGTCCTTGGCATGGATACCAGTGAAGAGACGATCCACATTCGCAGCGTCGTTGGATACATGCCAGAGGGCGCATGCCTCCCGCTTGACCAGACCGCAGCAGACTTTCTGATCTTCGCTGCCGGCATGGCCGGTCTACCCCCAAGTGTTGCACGCCAGCGGGCCTCAGATGTGCTCACGCTCGTCGGTCTTGACGAGGAACGGTTCCGCTACATCGGAGACTTCTCGACGGGAATGAAACAGCGAGCGAAACTCGCACAGGCAATCGTGCACGATCCAGAAGTCGTCTTCCTTGACGAGCCTACGGCGGGTCTCGACCCATCTGGCAGAGACGAGATGCTTGACCTGATTGTTCGGCTGGGAGGTTTCGGAATTGACGTAGTGCTGTCTTCCCATGTGCTGCGCGACATTGAACGCACATGCAATTTCGTCGTCATGCTTGATCGAGGGACGCTGCTCCACGCGG
>SMXV01000026.1 GCA_004356175.1 Acidobacteriota bacterium | reverse complement strand
GGGTCGGAATCCTCACCGACGAACTCTGAGACCACCGTGCCGTTGAACGTCTCAGCGAGACCTTGGCACCGCTCCTCAAGACCGATGTTGCCCTGCTCCTGACGGGCACAGAGGACCGTATTCGCTCCGAGCGTGTTGAAGAATTCACCAGCGCCATTGCCAGCCACGATCTCAGTCTGGCCGATGTGCGTCGTCGCACCGAGACCCTTGTACTGGTTCACACCCGAGTTGATCGTGTACACCGGAATGCCAGCGTCAGCCGCAGCCTTGGCCGCGGGGCCAACTGCTTCAGGGCTCGCCAGCGATACGCCCAAGCCATCGGCGCCAGCTGCGATCGCGGCTTCAATGTCCTGAACCTGTTTCTCCGGGTCGTTGAACGATGGGCTCCACACCAAGGTGACACCCACAGCCTTCGCCGCATCTTCGGCACCGCGCTTGACGACGGACCAGAAGGTCCCGTCATCGGCGTGCGTCACCATGTAGAACGTCAGGTCCGAGCCCTGACTGAGGTCGACTGCTTCCGTGGTGGATGCGACATCCTCATCGCCGCTGTCGCTGCTGCATGCGGCCGCCACAAGCGCCACCACCACCAACAGAAGGAATATTCTCGTTCGTCTTGTTCGCTTCATGAAATTTTTTCTCCTCGTCACGGCGTAGCTGCCGAAGCCTGATACCGGAAGCCGACCATCCGACTCCCATCGAACAATCCCATTCGGAGCGGTCAGCCCGAATTTAGACGTTTCGATTCCGTAAAATATAGGCATCACAATGTTCCACAGTCAACTCGTTCTGAAATGCACGGCGAGATCGTCGTTTCGGATTCGACGACCAGTTCGCGCTGTGCGGCTCCGTCGAGTCGACGGTACGGTCCATCGAAAATCTGGTAACGTGGCTCCGATCGATTCGTCGGAGACACCAGATGGCTAGCGAGACGCGTTATATATGGTTCGAACGTAGGTCCGGCCGCGCCTCGCCGGCCTCATCGACCGTTCCTTCGACGTGATCGGTTCGGGCGAACCTGCTGAGGATGCCAGTGTCCTCGACGGGCGCAAACCCCGCCACGCGGTCAACACGAGGGCGGTGGAGCGCCTCTACCGACCGAAGAGCAGCCTCCAATGAGCAAGGAGATCCGCATCGGACTCGTCGGGTTCGGCTGGATGGGTCAGGCCCACTCGCGGTCCTATCGGGCCATCCCGACTTACTTCCCTGACGAAGGTGTGTTCCCGCGGCTCGTGGGCGTCGCCGAGAGCGACGCCGAACGTACGAAACTTGCACTGGAGAATTTCGGGTACGAGATCGGCACAGACGATTGGCGCGATCTGGTTGCCAGACCCGACATAGATGTCATCGACATCACGGCTCCCACAGCGATGCATCGCGAGATCGCCGAGGCAGCGAGCGCTGCAGGTAAGCACGTGTTCTGTGAGAAGCCTGTTGGAATCGATCCGGCCGAGACCGTCGCGATGGAGCGTGCAACGCGAGACGCCGGTGTGATTACGGGCTGCGGATACAACTACCGCTGGGCTCCGATGGTGCAATACACCAAACAGCTCATCGACGAAGGCAGGCTGGGCGGTCTCACGCACTACCGGGGGCGGTTCTTCTCCATGTACGGTCGAGACCGGCTGGGCGTGCTCTCGTGGAGGTTCCTGAAGGACGAGGCCGGTTACGGGGCTCTCACCGACCTCATGTCACACGCTGTCGACATGGCACTGCACCTTGTAGGCCCGATCAAGCGGGTGGTGTCTGTCAACAACATCTTCGTCAAGGAGCGGCCACTCTCCACGCCTGGCAAGGGCACCCACTATGACAGGGGGACAGCCGACGACCCTGCGGGTGCAGTAACGAACGAAGACTACGTTGGCGCACTCGTCGAATTCGAGAGCGGGGTGCGTGGAACACTCGAGGCGGATCGGTCGATCTTCGGCCCGCAGAGTTCCATGGCGTATGAACTCAACGGCTCGAAAGGTGCGGCGTCGTGGGATCACGAGAAGCTGAATCAGCTCAGGCTCTACCTTCCTGAGGAGCAGCCTGCCGACGGATTCATCGAGGTCCTGGCAGGCGACGCGTTCCAACATCAGGCCAACTTCGTTCCCGGTGGTGGCAACTCGATCGGCTTCGAAGACATGAAGGTCATCGAGGCCCTTGAGTTTCTCAAGTCGGTCGCGGCTGGCACGCAGCATCATCCCAGCTTCTCGGATGCGGTTGCGGTGGCGAGCGTGCTCGACGCCATGACAAGGTCATGGCAGTCTGAGCGGTGGGAATCCGTCGTCGACCTGACTATGACGTGAGATCGAAGGAGGCGACCGCCAAGGTCCCACCGTTGGAGGAGGCGGAGTGAGCCGATTCGCAGGGAAAGTTGCGCTCGTCACGGGAAGCACACAGGGACTGGGCGAGGCGATTGCCCGCCGGTTTGTATCTGAGGGTGCAGCTGGCATCGTAGTGACCGGTCGCGATCCTGACAGGGGCACCTCGGTCGCCGCCGCTCTGGACGAACGGGGCACACGCGCTGTGTTCGTCCGCGCCGACCTGGGGCACCATGAAGACGTCGAACGACTCATCGCCGCGACCGACGAGACCTTCGGACGGATCGACATCCTCGTCAACGCTGCTGCGGTGACGTCACGGGGGTCCATCGTGGATACGGACCTAGAGTTGTGGAACACAATGATGAATGTGAACCTTCGAGCCCCGTTCTTTCTCACACAAGGTGCCATCAGGATCATGAGACGGGAGTCCATCGAGGGGTCGATCGTCAACATCGGTTCGGTGGCAGGCTACGGAGCACAGCCGTTCCTCGCACCGTACGCGATCTCGAAGGGAGCACTTGTGCCCTTCACAAGAAACGTTGCGTATGCGATGTCGCGAGATCGGATACGCATCAACACGTTGATGCTCGGTTGGATGGATACACCGGCTGAGGACGCTATCCAGAAACGATTTCATGACGCGAGCGACCACTGGCTCGATCAAGCGGAAGCAGCCATGCCTTTCGGTCGATTGCTCAAGGTCGACGAGGTCGCGACAGCTGTTGCGTTCCTCGCATCAGACGACTCAGGGATGATGACGGGAGCGATCATCGATTTCGACCAGAGCGTCGTTGGTGGCGGTGACGCCCCGAGACTCCCCGAATCTGAGGTTCCTCAGTGACCTACGACCTCGTGTCTCTCGGTCGTGCGAATATGGACCTGTTCTCCCAGGATATCGGTGCAGCCTTTGCCGACATTGGGGGGTTCGATGCCGCAGTCGGCGGAAGCCCGGCCAACATCGCGATCGGCGTGAGCCGTCTTGGCCTTCGATCGATCGCTCTCACCGCCGTCGGAGACGACCGCGTCGGCGAGTTCGTCCTGCGCTATCTACGGGACGAGGGAGTGACGACCGAGTTCATCCCGACGATTGAGGGCAAGCTCACGTCACTGGCACTGATCGGAGTGCAGCCACCGAACAACTTCCCGCTGTCGTTCTACCGCGAGGATCCCGCGGACATATACCTCACGAGCGCCCATGTCGATGCTGTGCCGTTCGATCACATACGGGCGTTGCAGGTGTCTGGGAATTCTCTCAGCCGCGGACCATGCGCTGAAGCCGCCACTCACGCGCTCGACATTGCGGGCCAGCATGATGTCACCACTTTCATGGATCTCGATCTCAGACCCGCAGATTGGGAGTCCGCATCTGACTTCGGAAAGTCGGTTCGAAGCGTGATCCCTGCGGTCCATGTCGTGATAGGCACGGAGGAGGAGTTCTATGCCGCCTTGATGCCAACACCCGAGCGGACGATGGGAGGCCAATCCGTTCCTCGGGACGAACGAGCCGATCTCGACGACGCGGTCTGCGATGCACAGGCCTTCAGATCACAGACGTTCATCATCAAACGCTCAGAGCGCGGTGCCACCATCGTATCCGCGGAAGGATCCGTGGACGTGAGCGGGTTCACGGTCGATGTGGTCAATACGGTAGGAGCTGGCGATGCGTTTGCCTCCGGACTGATACGAAGCAGGATCGCGGGCCTTGACTGGCAGGAGTCTGTGTGCTTCGCGAACGCCTGCGGTGCAATCACCGTGTCGAGACACGGTTGCTCGTCTGCCTTCCCGACACAGACTGAAGTCGATGTATTCATCGCACAGAGGGCAGACCGGTGAAGACGCTGACTTCAGGCAAGATCAGAGGGCTGACCCAGGCGTCGAACGATGCGGGCGTGTTTGCGATTTTCGCCATCGACCACAGGGACTCGATGCGGATCATCATCGATCCTCAACGCCCAGACCGGATTGCAGCTCAGCAGATGACCGACACGAAACTCGAATTCGTGCGGGCAATGGCCCCAAGCGCAACCGCCGTCCTCCTCGACCCTGAATACTCTGCGATTCAGGCGGTAGATTCCCGCGCACTCACCGGTGACGCTGCGCTTCTGTGTGCGATCGAGGCGCAGGGGTACCTTGGCGATCCGAATTCCCGCGAGACGACCCTCCTCGACGGATGGAGTGTCGGCAAGATCAAGCGACTCGGAGCCTCCGGCGTCAAACTGTTGCTTCTCTATCGGCCCGGCAGCACGATCGCCACCACCCAGGAAGAGCTGGTGTCTGAGGTTGTCGCAGCATGCGCCGCACACGACATTCCACTCTTTCTCGAACCAGTGGCCTACGAACTCGACGGCACGGAGGCTCCAGGCACAGCCCAATTCGGAAGCGACCGGCGCGCCATCGTTTGTGAGTCGGCTCGCAGGCTTGGAGCGCTCGGCCCTGACGTGTTGAAGCTCCAGTTCCCCGCCGATACGACAGCAGGAATCGACCGCTCCGAGTGCGAGGATGCCTGTGCCGAACTCGACGAGGCAAGTCCCGTCCCGTGGACACTGCTGTCTGGTGGCGACCCCATCGACTCGTTCGTCGAGCAGGTTCGTATCGCATGCGAGGCGGGGGCCTCCGGTTTTCTCGTCGGAAGGACGCTGTGGGCTGATGCGGTGAGAGCTCGCGGAGCTGACCGGCAGGCACTGATCGATTCCTTCGTCCGTCCCAGGTTCACGGAGCTGGCTGACATCGCCTCAGACGCGGGAACGGATTGGGGGGCAAGATATAAACTTGAGGATCGCGGACCGGCGAACGACCGGAGGGAGTGAGACATTCGAGTATTCGACAACATCGGCACACCTCCGGTGATGGCGGTGGTGCCAAGGACAGCGAGAAGCTCGCAGGAATCAGCGAGGAAAGAGAGACATCATGACCAGAACACTGACTGACAACGTGGCCCTCGTGACCGGAGCGAGCAGCGGTATCGGGAGGGCCACAGCGTACGCAATGGCGGAGGCAGGCGCATCCGTCGTAGTGACAGCGAGGCGCACGGATCGGATAGAAGAGGTGGCTCAGAGGATCAACGAGACAGGGGGGCACGCCATCGCTGTGACGGCGGACGTCACTCTCGAGGACGACGTTGATCGCCTCTATAACGCCGCCATCGCCGCGTTCGGAAGAGTCGACATCCTGTTCAACAACGCAGGCGTATCCAAGTACGGACCGCTCGACTCGATCACCGCCGATGACTACGACTGGATGATGAACACGAACATGCGCGCATCGTTCCTCTGCACGCGACGTTTCCTTCCCGACATGCTCGCCCACAATCGAGGCCAGATCTGCTTTCTCGCATCCGTTGCCGGATTGAAGGGCCTCCCCAACGAAACCGTGTACTGCGCGTCGAAGTTCGCCCAGGTCGGATTTGCTCAGGCTCTCGACTACGAGACACGCGAGACAGGCGTCAAGGTCAGTGTGATCGCTCCAGGCGGAGTCCACACCGAGTTCGCCATCGGCACCGGCCGCAGCGAGGGTGATCCAATGCTGGAAGCCATGATGGAACCTGAGGACATCGCCGAAGCGGTGATGTTCGCGCTCACACAACCGGAGAAGGCTCGAACTTTCCTCATAGGAATGCGCCCAATGTCCGAGCCTCTGTAACGTCCGAACGCGCGATCCTAATCCCACATATCGACGATCTCAGGTGTACCAAGAGCGCGAACGACGCGATGATCGAACCTGCCGACGTTCGGGCGGTCACATGTGGCTCAGTGATCGTGCCTGCCATGTGGTAACGTCGCCACGATGTAAGCATCACTCACGGTGTACATCACTGAGTCGGGATTCCGATGGATCGAGATCCGCTTCCTGGGTCCGCTCGGACATTGAAGACTCGCACCCTCTCGTTCTCGAACACGACCGAGTACACCTCGGGAGCTACTGAAATTTCATCGTCAGACATCGAGACCTCTCAAGTGATTACGGTTTGGCTCAGAGTATTCAGATTCACCGCTGAACGCGATGCGTATGTGCGTTACGGGCGGCTATGGAAAGTGAGATGGCTGGTCAGGGTGCGGAACATCCGTCGTTTCACAGCGGGTGAAAGCCCGCGGTCGCTCGAAGCAGAAACGCTTAACTGTCCGACGTCACCAACCGATATGAGTACCATGAAGTTCTCCGCCTTCCTTCGCGTTGTACCGATCAG
>SMXV01000025.1 GCA_004356175.1 Acidobacteriota bacterium | reverse complement strand
ATGCATACAACGGGCGGCTATCTCACCGGTGCAGTGACAACCCATTCTCAGGTGTTCGACATCAAGCCAGACACCGATGTGTACTGGTGTGCAGCGGACATCGGGTGGGTTACGGGCCACACCTACATCGTGTACGGTCCGCTTGCCAATCACACGACGAGCGTTATGTACGAAGGCACACCCGACCACCCGGAGAAGGACCGCCTCTGGTCCATCGTGGAGGAGCTTGGTGTCACCATCTTCTACACAGCGCCGACCGCTATCAGGACGTTCATGAAATGGGGAGCCGAGTATCCGGAGAGACACGACCTGTCTTCGCTACGACTTCTCGGCACCGTGGGTGAACCGATAAACCCAGAGGCGTGGATGTGGTATCACACAAACATCGGATCGGAACGATGTCCGATCGTCGATACGTGGTGGCAGACAGAGACGGGGAGCATCATGATCTCCCCGCTACCGGGTGTGACCCCGACGAAACCGGGGTCGGCAACGCGAGCTATGCCTGGTATTGACATCGAGGTGGTCGATGGCGACGGCAACACCGTTGGCCTGGGCGGCGGAGGCTACCTCACGATTACCAAGCCATGGCCTTCGATGTTGCGTGGCATCTACGGCGACGACGAACGCTATATCGAAACGTACTGGTCCCAGACCTCGGGGACATACTGGGCTGGGGATGGTGCAAAACTCGATGACGACGGGTACCTGTGGATTCTCGGCCGAATCGACGACGTGATGAACATATCGGGCCACCGCATCTCAACAATGGAGGTCGAGTCGGCGCTCGTATCGCATCCAGCTGTTGCAGAAGCAGCAGTCGTTGGTGCTGAAGATGACGTGACGGGCCAGGCCATTGTTGCCTTCGTGTCGCTGCGAGCGGACTTTGAGGACACTGAGGAACTCAGCGAGGAGTTGCGATCCCATGTAACGCTGAAGATTGGTGCGATTGCTCGCCCTAAATCGATCGTCTTCGCTCCAGATCTTCCGAAGACGCGCTCTGGGAAAATCATGAGACGTCTCCTGAAGGACATCGCAGACAACAGGGAACTAGGCGACATCACGACGCTTGCCAACGCAGACGTCGTAGCCATGATCGCATCCAAGACCGCGTCCCACCTATAGGGGGACAAGCGGGCCTGGCGCGGTGCTAGGGGGAGGGGTGGTCGCTGATGGGGATTGGATCTGCGTCTGGCCAGGGGTCCTTATCGATGAGTTTTCTCCAGATGTACACGGCTATGTCGCGAATCGAAGCGATGACGGGCACAGCCAGCAACGAACCGAGGAGTCCGGCCACCTGGAAACCGACCAGAAGGCCAAGCAGAATCACGGCAGGCCTCAGATTTACGGCCGTACCCATCACTCGTGGAGCAATGACATTCGCCTGGAGCTGGACGACAATGAGGTAGATGCCAACGACAACCAGCGCGAACCAGTAGTTCTCCAGTTCGGGCCAACGAGTCGAACCGGAAATCAACGCAGCGAGTACGCCTGGGATTGCGGCGAGGATTGGCCCGAATGTCGGAATCATGTTGAGAACAACCATGATGACACCCATGAGAAACGCACCCGGAAGACCAACTGCCCAGAGGACGAACCACACGAAGGCTCCGGTTATCAGCGAGTTGATCAACTGCCCGTAGAGATATCCGCGCCACACGGTCTTCTGTTTGATCAGCATCATCACTCCGTCACGCTCATATCCGGACGGGATCTGAGTAACAACGAAATCGTGCATCCGTGAGCTGTCGGCGTTGAGATACATCGCCACAAGTACTGTGAGTATTGCGGTCGTCACGGCCGCGGTAACGATGCCGACGACAGTGCGGAACCCGCTAAAGCCTGCGCCGAGGTAGTTGAGTAGCTGTTCAGCGTCGACCACATAGCCGGCATCTTCGCCGCTGGCGGGGGTGCTTAGAGCGTCCAAAAACGCTGATACGTCAACCGTCAGACCAAATACGAGAAGCTGGCCCCGATCGTTGACTTCTGCCAACAGCCAGACCCGTAAATCTTCGGCTAGTCCAATCGGATTGAGTTCGCGGAGTGAGGCAGTTATCGAGTTGGCCAGCAGTGCGCCGAATGCGAGAGTCCCAAGGAAGACGATCGTGTATGCAATCAGCAGAGCAATACCTCTGGGAAGCTTCAGTCGAGTCGTCGAAATTCTGATGATCGGCGCTACAAGGAAAGCTATGAGACCAGCCAGCGCGGCCACTGGTATGACATTGCGAGCCAAGTAGATGCCAATGAGAACGAGGACAAACGACATCGCAACGACCAGCAGCTTTGTGTTCTCTCCCCAACGCGCCGACGGTGGGTAATACTCCTGTGCGGGCTCGGGCTGGGATTCGTCATCCGACATGCCGACACGGTAGCCTTCCATTGAAACTCCTTCAACCCGCGCGATGAGTGTGATGGACCCCGACCCGACCAGCAATGTCTACGAGCCGCACATTGGTGATTCTCGCCAGTACATGCGCGACATCATCCTTGGTGTGAATGACGGCCTCATCTCGACGTTCCTTCTTGTGTCTGGCGTCGTTGGCGGGGGCATGGATGCAACGGACGTTCTGTTGATCGGGCTTGCAGGTGCGCTAGCCGGCATGATTTCAATGAGTATTGGCGAGTATCTCGCGACGAAAGCCCAGGGAGAGGTCTTCGATGCCGAGATTGCGCTCGAAAAGATTCACCTACGCGACCATAGGGAAGATGAGAAGGATCAGCTCAAGGAGATGCTGGCGAACATGGGACTTGAGGAGCCGGGTCTCGACACCGTCGTCAACATCATCAATGACAATGACGAAGCCATGTTGAATATGCACGCCGCTCTCGAGTTCGGAGTTGTCGACAGCGAGCGCCGCAGCCCCTTCGCAGCCGCGTTCGCATCGGGCACGTTGTTCCTCGCTGGAGCGGCGCCTTCCATCATTCCGTTCGCAGTGTTCGACGACACGACGACGTCTCTTCTAGCCGCAGCGGTGCTCGTCGGCATCGGTCTGTTCTTTGTTGGCGCCATCAAGACACTGCAAACGAAGAAACGGTGGTCGACCTCTGGCCTTGAGAATCTGGCCCTTGGTCTAGCCGCAGGGGTGCTCTCGTTCTATGTCGGCAAGGGATTCGACTGGCTCATCACCAGTTTCTGATTGCTCAATTATTAGAAGTCCAGACCCTTCTTGGCAACAACCCCTTCATCGAAGGCATGTTTGATCTTGCGCATCTCCGTCACAGTGTCCGCTGCGTCGATGATAGCCTGGTCGGCATCGCGGCCTGTGATGATGATGTTCACCGCCTCAGGTCGCGCATCAAGCGCGGCAACCATTTCTTCCACCGGAATCCAGCCGAACGAGACCGGATAGGTAGCTTCATCAAGGATGACGAGGTCGTACGTCCCGCCCGAAATGGCGACCTGCGCCACCTGCCATGTCTCTCTTGCCGCCCGCGCAGTTGCCTCCATGTCGTCCGAGTCCCAGGTGAATCCGTCGCCGCCGGTGACCCAATCGACGCCGAGTTCTTCGGCCATCTTGCGTTCGCCGGTCTTCCACTTCTCTGACTTGATGAATTGGATAACCATCACGCTCCACCCCCTTGCAACTGCGCGCAACATGACGCCAAAAGCTGAACTCGACTTTCCTTTGCCTTCGCCCGTGTACACGATGACGATGCCGCTCTTCTCGGTACCGGTCACTTTGATACCTCCTGAGATCTCAATGACACGATCACGGTACTGCCGTCGACGTCAATCACCCTGATCGACTGCTCAAAGACGTCGCCAAGCAGCTCTTCCGTGAGAACCTCGCCCGGGGGGCCAGATCCAACAACGGTTCCGCTGTCGAGCAGTGAGACGCGGTCGCAGAACTGCGCTGCGGCGGTGAGGTCGTGAATGGCTGCAACGACTGTCATGCCTCTTGCGGTGCGCAGCGTGTCGATCAACTCCATCACTTGATGTTGCGCCGCGACATCAAGTGATGCTGTGGCCTCATCGAGCACGACGATGTCTGCCTGCTGTGCCAGGACTCTCGCGAGAGAGAGTCGCTGCGTTTCTCCGCCGGACAGGGTGGAGATGTCTCTCTCTGCAAAGTCCGTCATGTCGAGATCGGCAAGCGCCGTCCAGCAGAGTGCGAGGTCTGATTCGGTTTCGGCACCGAGGGTGCCGAGGTACGGCGTGCGTCCCAGCAGGACGTAGTCGAACACCGCCATACCCTGGGGATAGATGGGTCGCTGCGGTACGTAGGCAACAATTTTTGCGCGTTCTCTGCGTGAGAACGTCTCAACCGACGCCCCACCAACATGCACACTCCCTCGGTAGGGAACGGCACCGATCATCGTCTTGAGGAGCGAGGACTTTCCTGCCCCGTTCGGGCCGAGGATGCCATGCCAGCTGCCTGGCGCTATGTCAATGGACACGCCCTTGAGAACTCGGTGCGATCCGTATGTGACCTCTACCTCGGAAAACTCGACCCCAGTGTTCAAGATGAGACACCCTTCGACCTGCGTAGGACAAGCGCAAAGAACGGGGCGCCGATCATGGCCGTAACAACGCCGATCGGAATCTCGGACGGATTTATGGCGACTCTGGCGACGATGTCAGCAAGGACAAGAAAGGCACCCCCAACGAGAATCGATAGGGGTACGACGACTCGATACGACACCGATGTCAGCATGCGAACAAAGTGAGGAACGATGATTCCTACGAAGCCGATAAGCCCACTTACGGAGACAACTGCAGCCGTCCCGAGGGTTGCAAGTACCACGATTCCGAGTCGGATTCGGCTCGGGGCCACTCCAAGTGTTCCAGCCTCGGTGTCCCCAACCGCCAGAATGTCGAGCAGTCGACGGGCAGCGAAGATTCCGGCGAGACAGACAGCGACGTACGGCAGGACCAGTCGCACCTCACCCCACCCTGCCGTGTTGAGGCTGCCGAGTATCCACCCATACACCTCGCGCAACGTGTCAGATTCCCGTTGCTGAACATAGGTCTGGATAGCCGTCAGAAAAGATGCCACGGCAACACCGGCCAGTATCAGGGTAAGAGCCGTCCGACCACTGCGAACCGAGTACCCGAGCGCGTAGGCCATCCCGACGCCGAGGAGAGCACCGAGAAACGCCGCCAGCACAAGCGGGTCGACCACCCAGCCTGATGTGGCCGGGCCATAGGCAATCGCAATAGTGGCACCGAGTCCGGCACCGGCACCTGCTCCGAGGAGATAGGGATCTGCCAACGGATTTCTGAACGCTCCCTGATATCCGGCACCGGCTGCGGAAAGCATGGAACCGACAAGGACTGCAAGTATCACTCTTGGAAAGCGAATCTCCCAAAGTATTGCCTCGGTTCTCTCTGACAGACCCGACTCGAACCTCGAAAACGGGAGCCGCGCAAGCATCGATCCAACTATGTCTCCCGGCGGAATCGAAATGGGACCAACCATTGCCCCGGCGACAATCGCGCCGAATAGAACGATGATTGCGCCGCTTACCCACCACCAGCGAAGAGAAACGCCTGGCGGCCGACCCCGGTTCACGCGTCGGCCAACTCGAGCGAGAGTATCGCCTCCACAACCGTCTCAACAAGTTCAATAATTCTTGGGCCCCATCGCGACGCGATGTCATCGTCAAGCTCCACGACACCGTCGGCGGTCACGGCCGACAACGTATCCCAACCGGGTCGCTCCGCAATCGTGTCACGCGAGGCTCCGCAGCACTTGGTGTCAGCGAGCAATATCAGTGTGGGGTCGGAACCGACGATGTACTCCGCCGTCAACTGCGGGTAGCCGAAGCCGTCCGTGTCTGCTGGGTCCGCAATATTTTCCATACCCGACGGGCTGAGAAGACCTCCGATAAATGTCGAGGTCGTCACGGAATAGAAGGTCGGATCAAGCTCGTAGTAGTAGCTCACAGAATCGGTGCCATCGGGGAGCGACTCATACGCTGACTCGATGCTCGACGTGGTCTCAGCAACCAGACCAATCGCTTCAGCAATGTGCCCCGTAGCGGTTCCGACCTGCTCCCACTGGGAATATGCGTCGGCAACGTCAATCGCTGTTGCGTGAAGAATCACAGGGATCCCGATGGCCTCAAGACCGGCAACGACATCGCCCGGGTCGAAACTGAGAAACACGAGATCTGGGTCAAAAGAGGCAATTGCCTCAACGCTCGGTGTGAACGCGGAAAGGTCAGTCGTTGGTGCTTCGGCGGGAAAGTTGGACATGCTGTCGACGGCAACCACTTGTGGACCTGCGCCAATTGAGAACAGCACCTCGGTCGACGTTGGAGAGATCGACACAATGCGGGTGGGCCTCTTCTCAATCACCACAGGGCCGTTCGGCGCATCGATGGTCACTGGGAAGCCATCATCAACCGCCTTCGTTGTGGTCGTTACTGGGGCGACGGTTGTTGTGACCGCGACAGTTGTCGATGTTGTTGAAACCTGGGCTGGAACGTCATCGGCAGCGGGCGATGAACACGCTGCGGCGACAATGCCCAAAACAACAGCAATCAGGGTGAGCCTACGAATCATGGATGTCTCCTCTCGCTGGAGGAGAACGGGTCACAGCATCGAGACCTCTCCTCCGAAGGCTCGCCGCCCACCGATAACGAGGCGACCTGGCTACCTCGTGGAAGAGGATCACAGTTGCGGGACAGCGCCGGGATCTCACCGGACTTCGCTCGTGTTCGATACTCGGGAAAACTCCCGAGACGCTGTCGCAGGATAGCGCAGGACATGACCGAACCATGATCCGAGAAGGATGCAGCCGACCGGATACCCAACATTGCCTGATGCCGTGCGTTTCGATTACTCAGCCAGCATCGAGAGGTACACTCGGTCCGTGAAACTCATCGTCCCCCTGATCGCGGTTGTGGCCATCGTCGCCGTTGCCGCATTGAAGTTCGGCAAGGATTCCAGCGCGCCCGACACTCCTGATGGTGTTTGGGAGCTGGCCGGGGATCAGCCCGGTTGAGAATCGCTCTCGACACTGGCACGGACATCGGTAAGAGGGCTGCTCGCATCCTGCTCGCTGGTAGTCGATGTGAATCTCTACTGATGCTAAACACCGACTGGCTTCCTCCCGAT
>SMXV01000024.1 GCA_004356175.1 Acidobacteriota bacterium | reverse complement strand
GTTGAGCAGAGAGCCGCGGACACAATAAGGGTACTTGCGGCCGATGCCGTGCAGAAGGCGAACTCGGGGCATCCGGGCATGCCGATGGGAATGGCCGACATAGCAGTTGTGCTCTGGTCGAAGTTTCTCAGAGTTGACCCCTCCGACCCGACATGGCCAGACAGGGACCGCTTCGTCCTGTCGAACGGTCACGGGTCGATGCTGCTTTACAGCCTGCTGCACCTCTCAGGGTTTCCGCTCTCGATGGATGATCTCTCGGAATTTCGCCAGTGGGGATCACTGACTGCTGGGCACCCTGAGTACCACCCCGAGCTGGGAATCGAGGCAACAACAGGGCCGCTCGGTCAGGGATTTGGCGCGGCGGTTGGCATGGCAATCGCCGAGGAGCATCTCAGGGCGGTCCACGGCACAGACCTCGTCAACCATCACACCTACGTGTTTTGTGGAGATGGGGATCTCATGGAGGGCATCTCCTCTGAGGCTGCATCTCTTGCAGGCACACTCGCACTCGGCAAACTCATCGTGATATACGACGACAACAACATCACGATTGATGGCTCGACGAGTCTGGCGTTCCACGAGGACGTTGGGAAACGCTTTGAGGCATACGGATGGCAGAGCATCGCTGTCGATGGGCATGATCGGGAAGCCATTGAGAAGGTCATCGACGAAGCACTTGCCGATGGGACCCGTCCGACGCTCATTGCCGGCAAGACGCACATCGGTTTCGGAGCGCCAACAAAACAGGACACGGCCGATGCACACGGTTCGCCACTCGGCCCAGATGAGATAGCGGCATTCAAGGAATCCATCGGGTGGGATCTGCCAGAGTTCTCTGTACCCGATGACGTGTACGAATTCTTCGGGACCGCCATGAAGCGTGGCAGTGAGTCATCGAAAGCATGGGCGGCAAGACTCGAAACGATCGCGCAGGAGAATCCGGTTCGTGCAGCCGCCTGGGACGCTGGTTGGAATCCCGAAGATGTGAAGCTCCATGCCCCACAGGTCGAGGCAGGGGCAAGCGTTGCCACCCGCAAACTGAGCGAGATGGTGATTCAAGAGGTCGCCGCGCTCCGTCCCGACGTGCTCTCAGGATCGGCTGACCTTGCGCCATCGAACCTCACCCTGATCGCCGACTCGAACGACTTTTCTGCCACAAACCGCACGGGTCGCAACATTCGGTACGGTATCCGTGAGCACGCCATGGGCGCCGCACTCAATGGGCTCGTTCTGCACGGGGGAGTGAGAGCCTTTGGCGGCACGTTCCTCGTGTTCTCTGACTACATGCGCCCATCGGTACGCATAGCAAGTCTCATGGGCGTACCCGCCGTGTACGTGTGGACCCACGACTCCATCTTTCTCGGCGAGGACGGACCAACACATCAGCCGGTGGAGCACCTCGAGTCGCTGCGGCTCATTCCGAACCTGCACGTTGTTCGTCCCGCAGACCCAACAGAGACCGCGGTAGCCTGGCAACATGCAATCAATCGAACCGACGGGCCCACGGCGCTCATCCTGACGCGTCAGGGACTACCGGTTCCTGTGAACCCACCATCGCGCGAACTTGTGGGACGGGGTGGATACATACGGCTTCAGGGCGACGATGTCGTTGTTATCGCAACCGGATCGGAAGTGCCGCTTGCTGAGCAGACCGCCATCGAACTTGCGAAGCAGGATGTGTCGCTTCGGGTCGTGTCGATGCCATGCGTCGAGTGTTTCGTTGCAGAGCCCAACGAGTATCAGATGGAAGTGCTCGGACTCAACCTGCCTGTGTTCACCCTCGAGGCAGGAACGACGTCCACATGGCGCGGGTTCACACTCAACGGCGGGTCAGCGATTGGGATTGATCGCTTTGGTGCATCTGCTCCAGCTTCCAGTCTCGCAGGCGCATTCGGATTCGACGCCGAGACGGTCGCCAGACGTATCAAGGCCGGTATCGAGTAGCTCCTATTCTCATCTCCCATCACACGAGAGGATTCAACTTGATTGATATCAAAACCGGCCAACCAGCCGACGCAGACATACTCGTCATCCCCGTTCTGGCTGAGAGGGTGATCGCGGCTGGCTCAGAGCATGTTCCTGACTTGGACTCCCTCTCGTCGCTGATGGATTCCCACGATTTCACGGGCAAGACCGGCGAGAGCCTGTTTGTTCAACTACCGCGTGGACCTACCGAAGAACTGCTTCTCGTCGGACTCGGCGACGAAGCTGACACGGAGGCGCTCAGAAGAGCCGCAGCAGTGGCGGCGCGAAAGACGAAGACGTACAGAGTTGTCGCCACAACAATGCACGACGTCGGAATCGACTCGTCGGTCGACGCTGTCGTGGTTGGTACATTGCTCGGTTTGTACTCGTTTGACGAGTACAAGTCGAAACCGAAAGAATCGCGTGTGGCCGCTCTTGTACTTGTCGGCGGCGATGTCGCAGTGAGCGAAATCGCGGATGCCGTGATCGTCGCGGATGCCGTGTCGCTCGCACGGGACCTGATCAACAGACCAGCCTGGGACAAACCTCCTGCAGCAATTGCAGATATCGCACTTGGTCTATCAGCAGACGTGTCCGTAAAGGTGTACGACAAAACCGGGATCGAGGAGGCCGGATTCGGGGGTCTTATCGCCGTCAATCTTGGTGCGGACCGTCCAGCCCGTATGGTCGTGATGACCTACTCGCCTCAGGATGCTGACAAGACGGTCGTGTTTGTCGGCAAAGGAATCGTGTTCGACTCCGGTGGACTCTCAATCAAACCTGCGTCTGGTATGGAGGCGATGAAAACGGACATGGCCGGTGCAGCTGCCGTGATGGCCGCCGTTAAGGCGATCGCTGAGCTCAAACTCTCCGTGAATGTTGTTGGGATCACCCCACTCACAGAGAACTTGACGGGCGGTTCAGCGTTGAAACCTGGCGATGTGATGCGCGCGTACAACGGTAAAACGATCGAAGTACTCAATACAGATGCAGAGGGTCGCCTCGTGCTGGCGGACGGCCTCGCGCTCGGCATCGAATCTGAACCGGATCTCATTATCGACATTGCAACACTGACAGGTGCGTGCAAGGTGGCTCTCGGGAACTCCATCGCAGGCCTCTTTGCATCCACCGACGAAGCAGCCGCAATCGTAGCTGCCGCTGCCGAGTCAGCGGGGGAGAAGGTGTGGCGCCTCCCGCTGGAGCCCGAGTACCGGTCGTTGATCGAGTCCGATATTGCCGACATGAAGAACACAGCCGGGCGATGGGGTGGTGCAATCACCGCGGCATTGATACTCGCCGAATTTGTTGGTGATACGCCGTGGGTACACCTCGATATCGCTGGTCCAGGACGTTCTGAGAAGTCTGAGCACTACATCAGCACGGGCGGCACCGGGTTTGGTGTTCGAACACTCATAGAAGTCGCCCGATCTTTGGAATCACGGCACGACTCCTGAGAGCATTCGTCTTTCCTTAGTACTCGTACTACTTGTTCGAGAAATCTCCACAAAGTTCCTAAATCAACCGCGCAGAGTGTCCGATACGGAGAGAAGCAATACCACTGCTCTCCGTGGGAGGACCACAGGATATGCGCAGAACACACCGATACCTGGTTGTCATCATGGCAGCAGCGATCATGAGTATGGGCATGGCAATTCCAGCCCTTGCGGGTCCCGCTGGAACGATGGTCGGCCGCATCAACTCAAGCAGGTCCGCTGCTGGCCTTGCTCCTCTTGAGACGTATTGGGATTTGACCGATGACGCTGTTGCGCACTCCGGGCGCATGCTCGATCGCGGCGAGATTTACCACAACACGGCGCTCGGAAGTGTGACGGGCGTGTGGCAGAGCCTTGGTGAGAACGTCGGCATGGGCGTGGACCTCGCGGCGCTCCAGTCAGCTTTCATGGCTTCGGCTGGCCACAGAGCGAACATTCTTGGCGACTACAACTACGTTGGCGTCGGCATCAAGACCGATAGCGGGGGCGTCAATTGGGTCACAGTTGTATTCATGAGAGCCGCCCCCGGTCTCAACGGTGGGACAACCACAACAACCACAACTGAGCCACCGCCACCGACGACGACCACAACGTCGCCACCAGCCACGACACCTACGCCAACGTCGCCACCAGCCACGACGCCTACGCCACCGCCGACGACAACAACAACCACTCGTCCGCAGAGCTCCAAGACAGCTGTCAAGGCATCCAATAAGGCCTCGGCGACGGCAGAGTCGACACAACCTTCTGCTGCGCAGACTCGCACGCGCGGGACGGGTAGTGGCATCCGCAGGAACTTCCGGATCTAGTAATCCTCCGCAGAAGGACATCCAGTCAGTCGGATTGGTCGATAGTTGGTGCGGGCGGGTAAGTCCACTCGTGTGCCACCTGTTTCCGACTTCAGCCATACCAGTGTCGCCTCGTGTTGGGCTGGACCAGCAACAGCAGTGAGTCTGTCCGACGCTGTGTACAGCGTTCACCGAGTCAAGGTGATTCTTCCAGGCTCGCTCAGCCGACCATATCGCGGAGGCAATATCGCATGCCGATGGGTACATGCTTGACGGCTGTGCGGTCGGACCGCATTGGCGAATCTCGGCGCAACGAAACCACGGTTCGTCAGACTCGATTGCGTCGACAATGTCCAGGAAAGAGATCGATCTCGGGTCTCTCGCGAGACGGTATCCGCCAGTTCTGCCAAGCAGCGCTTCTGTGATGCCAGCCGCTGAAAGGGCCTGTAGGTGTTTCGCCAGGTAGGCGGGTGGTACTTCGTAGAACGATGCCAGGCGTTTCGAGGAGATGGAGGACTCTGGTGGCGCGACCGCGAGCACAAGACACAAGTGGATCGCCTACTCGACTCCCTCGGTGAGTCTTGCCATGGTGTTCCTCCATAAATACGGATGGGAGTTGTCGGAGTAAGTTGATGCGACTCGAGAAAGAAGACATCGTGGAAACAACAACCAACCTTGAGGAAGCAGCTCGGGCGGCACAGCGCCCCTGCGCCGTTGCTTATCTCGCGACCGTCGCACCTGCCAGAGATTCCCACGTTTCGCCGGTGTACCCCGCATGGAGCAGAGGCGCACCCTGGACTGCTGTCGATATGGAGCATGTGAAGGTCCGTAAGGTTGAGGCGAGCTCTCCGTACGCCTCCACTATCAGGTTCTCGAGGCCAACGACATGGGACACGCTACTGATCTGAGGACGAGCTTCCGTTCGTATCGGCGAAGCGATTCGATGCTCCACGTGGAGCGGTGTATTCGATGACGACCTGAACTCGTTCAATCCGGACGGCCCGACAGTGCAGACGAGATTGTATTTCTGGAGATCGTGCCGCACAAGATCGGTACGGCTGGTCACACGGGTGCAGGGCCACGTCGCCCCTGGCGCTTGACAGCTGAGTGGCGTCCCCCGCCGTGTGAGGCGCTAACCAGATGCACAGACCGTGCAGTTGACGTTTTTCCGAATTGATACATTCTCGATCGACTGGCCATCAGCGTTGTACAGACTGAGCAATCCAACGCTCGGAGGCTCGGAATGAGTGAGGATGCGGATGACCTCGCCCGCTTGCATCGCGCCGATTACGCCCGTGGCCGGTCCGAGTACGCCCACTATTGAGCAGTCCAGGGGCTGTACTCCGGCGTTGTACGGGCACACACACGCCTAGCAGCCGCCGCCCCCTGGGTGAAAGACGGCGAGTTGGCCCTCGGTTCGGTACACGGAGCCGAAAACCATCGGAATTCCGAGTTCCACCGACGCTTCGTTGACGACATGGGCAGTTTCGAAGCTGTCGGTGCAGACAACAAGGACATCGTGTCCACTGAGAGCTTCAGCCGCATTGGAGGAGCTGAGTGTCAGATGACGATGGTGCATCTCGACCTCAGGGTTGAGCTGGGTAGCGAAGGCTGCTGCCTGCTCGGCTTTTTCTGCGCCCACGCCCTGGGTCGTGTAGATCGTCTGTCTGTGCAGGTTTGACAACTCGATAACGCCAGAGTCGATGACGGTGATACGTCCGACTCCACTTCCAGCGAGGTAGGAGAGAACAGGCGCCCCCAATCCTCCAACGCCAACAATGGCGACCGAGGATGAGCCAAGACGGTGTTGTCCCTCAACGCCGACTCCGGGCAGTTTGATCTGGCGGTCGTACCGACGGTACTGCTCTGCGGTGAGGAGACCGGGAGTGTGGACTGGCAATTTCTCGTCAAACCATGCCTCCATACCTCCAGATAGCGAACGGATAGAGCTGTATCCCGCTGTTTGCAGTGCAAGCGCAGCCGTCCGTGAACGTAGTCCGATGTCACACACGATCAACGTCGGTGTTGTCATTGTGGGGATGAAATGCGACGGATCTTCCAGCAGGGCAGCAGATGAGACGCTGCGTGCACCCTCTATGGTTGGTGTCGTCGCTGCTGCGAAACGAATGTCGAGGACTCGTTCGAAACCGCTTGTGTTCGCAGCGTGTGGGGCGATGCCCATGTCGTCGGAATCCATGGAGTCCAGCGTAGCGCCAGCATCCTGTTTCGCTGTCGGTCCGGACGTCGATGCGCCTATGCGAGCAGCGGGGCAGGGTGTGTTCTTCGCAGAGGTGGTGGAAGCCGCCTGATCTGGTTGTCGTCAAGTCTTCGTACCGATGTTGGCAGAACGACGGTGCCATTCGATCTGTGTGCGAGGCCGAGTCGCAGCAGTGAGGCAAGATGGGTTGGTTCAGGTAGGGAGCGGCCGCTTTTTGCGGCAGCGGTGAGACGTAGCAGGTCAGCAACCGCTCCCGGACCGATGATCGGAATCCAGTATCGACGCACGTAGTTATGCGTTGCATCCACGCCTTTCGATGGTGAGGACTCCATCGTCGGAAATATTGTGTCGCGCTGCACTGCAGTAGCGCGGACATCTCGGTGGTCCGAGACGCCCGGGATTGACGCATGGGCCTCTTGACAGGGAGGACGAACCTGGTGAGAACCATTCCCGGGCGTCTGCGGAGATCTTGACTTTTCCATACCCCAAGTTGTATCAGATAAGATGAAGTAGAGTCAAGTAGCGTGGAACGACTCGCGAAAAGTTGCACAGGAATGGAGATCGGACGATCGGAAGATCAGAAGTACCCGGACTATTTCCTGACCTCTCGTCCTATTGTCTTCCGATCTTCTTGTCCTCCGACCACACCTGTCTGCACGTTCCACAGGACTCGATAGACGCCATCGACGGAGATCAACTCGTTGTGCGTGCCAACCTGGCTAACGCGCCCCTTGTCAATGACATAGATGATGTCGGCGTTTCGGATTGTTGAGAGGCGGTGCGCTATGACGACCATCGTCCGGTGGTGGGCAATGCGGGCGAGTGACCGCTGGATGGCTGCCTCTGTCTCGTTGTCGACAGCTGACGTTGCCTCATCGAGTATGAGTACGGGGGAGTTGGTGAGCAGGGCACGGGCGATCGATAGCCGTTGGCGCTGCCCGCCAGAGAGTTTCTGACCCCGCTCTCCGACAATCGTGTCGTACCCGTTCGGGAGGTCGAGGATAAAGTCGTGCGCTTCGGCGGTTCTTGCGGCGGCGACGATTTCGTCTGATGGTGCATCGGGGGCTCCGAACGCGATGTTCTCGGCAACCGTTCCATGGAAAAGGAAGACATCCTGGCTCACGAGAGCCATCAGTTTCCTCAGCTCAGCCTGTTTCAGAGTCGAGACATCTGTACCGCCAATGCTCACCGTGCCAGAGTCCGGGTCGTACAGTCGAAGAAGCAACTTGACGATTGTCGTTTTTCCCGATCCTGTCGATCCGACCAGTGCTGTTGTCTGGTGCGGCGCAATCGTGATGCTGACGTTCTCGAGTACGGCGAAGCCCTCGTCGTACGAGAACGTGACATTGTCAAACTTCATGCCGACGTCAGCAGAGATCGTGTCGATGCTTGTGTCACCATCGAGAATTGTTGGCGCAAAGTCGAGGACGGCAAATATTCTCGTCGTCGATGCCATTGCCCGCTGGTAGAGATCGACCGTTTGGCCAAGTTTCGTCAGCGGCCAGAGAAGGCGCTGTGTGAGGAAGACCATCACCGAGTACAGGCCGATAGCGAGCTCTCCATCGAGGACAAGAAATCCGCCCCATACGAGTGTTGCGGTGAATCCAAAGAGAATCGCCATCCGAATCAGCGGAACGAATCGCGCCGACAGTCGGATAGCAGCGCTGTTCGCTCTGCTGTAGTTGTTCGACGCGGCAGTAATCCTGTCGACCTCGCGACCCTCGGCTGTGAACGCTTTGATGGTTGAGATCCCGGTGATGCTGTTCGACAGCTGGGAATTGATAGCTCCAGCTTCTTCACGCACGGACGCGTATTTGGGTTCGATTCGCTTCTGAAAACTGAATGATCCCCACAGGATGATTGGCATCGGGAGAAACGCGAGCCAGGCAACGGACGGGGCGACGATGAAGAACGTAGCTCCAATGAGTACGACAGAAGTGGCTGTCTGAATGACCTCATTCGCTCCGACGTCCAAGAATCGCTCCAGCTGGTTGACGTCGTCGTTGACCACGGCCATGAGGTCGCCCGTTGAGCGGTCCTCGAAATAGCTGAGATCGAGACCGATCAGATGGTGGTAGGTATCGACTCGAAGGTCGTGTTGTGTTTTCTGGGCGAGATTTCGCCACTCGACCTCGGCGAGATAGTCGAACATCGATTCGAGCGACCATATGACGAGAGTCAGAAGTGCAACCGCAATGATCTGGTTCTTCGGATCCGAGATACCGAGTTGGCCGAGGAGAGAGTCACCGCGATTGACAACGACATCGATGGCGAGTCCAATAAGGAACGGCGGGGCAATGTCGACCGCTTTGTTTAGAAAGGACCACACGGTTGCGCGAATGATGCGGCTTCGGTAGCTGGTTGAGTACCGCCACAGCCGGCGCAACGGAGGTTCTGAGTTGGTAAGTGGCGCCATGTCAACACGGTAGACGACAGTTGGGTGCCTGAGGGCGCGGTCAGTGGCGATGGTTAGGGTGTCTTGCCGATTCTGACCACGATGTTCTGGCCGCTCATGACAGGCGTGCCCACGGCTGGTAATGTTGACACCACAACACCGTCCTGCGTAGGACTTGAGGTTGTAACTTCAACAAGTGACCACGTGAGAGAGATTCCGTTGTCTGAGGCGAACTGGCTGATTACTGCGCCGACCTGACTCTTGTCGATGCCTCGCATGTCGAACATCGCGATAACTGGTGCAACGCCGTTTGACTCTTCAACTATCACCGTTGAACCCTGTCTAAGAAGGGTTCCAGCCAGCGGCACGGTGCCGACGACCGTGCCTTCTGGAAGGACCGAGGGAAGTGACACAATTTCGGCGTTGAGGCCGATTGCGAAGAGCGAGTCGACAGTGTCCTTTGTGGACTCGGAGAGCTCAGGCACCGTTGTGAACGGTGTCTGGCGGTACACATCTGTGCCAGAGGGATCGTCCGGGAAGTCAATTGGCGCAAGCTTTCTCGTGGCGTACGTCATGAACTGTCGCCAGATCGGTGCCGGCAGCGTCCCACCGAACGCTTTGCGAATGTACTGTTCTGAACCTTCGATGTCGTTCCACACGGTGAAGTCTTCAAGGGGGCTCGGTGTGTCGGCGTATCCGACCCAGACACTCGTCGTGAGCTGCGGGACATATCCAACAAACCGCGCATCACGAGAATCCGTCGCAGTTCCCGTCTTGCCTGCCTGTGGCCTGCCGATTTGGGCTTTCGTTGCGGTGCCGTTCGACACGACTTTCCTCATCACCCCAACGACGGCTGCCGCGACCTGCTCGGAGAGGACCTGTCTTGGGACCACTTCGTGTTCGTAGATGACTGTCCCGTCGGCCGCGGTGATGCGCTCGATGAGATATGTGTCCACTCTGGAACCAAAGTTGGCGAGTGTTGAGTAGGCCGCTGACATTTCGAGGGGAGACACAACCATCGCACCGAGTGTGATTGAGGGCAGTGGCTCGAGCGCCGATTCGATGCCGAGGCGATGAGCCATCTCAACCACCGCTTCTGCGCCGATTGCGTCAACGAGGCGTGCGTACACCGTGTTGATCGAGTTGTATGTTCCGGACTCAAGCGTTCTCAGGCCTTGAGCAGAGGGACCGCCAGCATTGTGAACGGTCCAGAAGTTGCCGTCCTTAGTACATATGCTGTCACACTCGATGACCGCAGGGCTTGAATCGTCCCAGTACGACCCGAGTGTCACAGGGTTGCCAGCACGGTCTCCAGACTC
>SMXV01000023.1 GCA_004356175.1 Acidobacteriota bacterium | reverse complement strand
GCACGGTCGAGCGAACCTGAGCAGCTCGTCCTGCCTTAGCGGGATCGATGGTCAGATGTGTCTGCCAGTGGTTCATCACTCCACCGAGTGAGCCGAAACGCATTTCGCATCCGATCGCAGCGTCACGGCGCAGGCAACATGGGCTGTGTCCGAGCTTCACACACGTCATCGAGAGGTTGTGCGGCTACTGTTCTCTGGTGCCCGTGACACCGCGAACCAGGTTGGCTTCATACGCCGTCGCCGTGGCTGACGGTCGGATACTGGTTTGTCGGATCGCACCGACCTACCCAGGCGAAGGCCGCTGGACGCTTCCTGGTGGTGGCATCGATTGGGGTGAACATCCCGACGATGCTCTCGTGCGAGAGGTGTATGAAGAGACTGGCCTGACTCTCGATTCGTACGAACTTGCCGGAGTCGACAGTGCGACTCTGAGTGAAGAAGCTGGCAGGCCTGCGATGCACGCCGTCCGGTTCATCTATCGGTGCGTCACATCGGGTGAACCGAGTGTGGTGGAAGAGAATGGGTCGGTCGACGCTGTTTCATGGGTTCCACTCGTGAAACTCATCGAGATTCCGACTGTCTCGGTCATCGAACGTGCTCTGCAGATCACGATGAGCGGCTGACACAGCTCAGATACTTCGGATGCACGCACAACGGCACGTGTGTTGTTCAAGGTTCCGGAGTGTTGGCATTGTCGTGGGACGTCGAATAAAGGGATGCTGTTTTGGCAGTTGCTTGGAACGTTTGACCGTGGTACCGCTTTGGACGCCTGTTTCAGGGGCTCCAAAACGGCGAAAACCCTGTAGGTACAGGGCTTTCGGGGTGTGGGCCTACCTGGATTTGAACCAGGGACCTCATCCTTATCAGGGATGCGCTCTAACCAGGCTGAGCTATAGGCCCGTGCGGAATCCGTGAGGATACCAATCGCAATCGGCAACCATCCTGCGTATCGAGGGGACGTCAAGACACGACCGGCATGACCTGGTGGTAATGCGGGTGCGAGAGCGCAATCGCTGAGAATCGAGTCGCGGAGCAGAATCGGCAGTTGAGGGTGGAGCAACATGGGCAGAGCCACACCATCAGGCATAGCGAGTCGGCGGCCAGGCGACGCCAGCATCAGCGGTTGACCACCAGGGGGATCCGTCGGCTCTTCTCGCGTTCACGATACGGCAGACCACGAGCGCTGTCACAGCTCAATGTGTACCATGTCGCTTTTCGATCGTCGACGAGGATGGATGCGTTGTGAAGTTGGTTCTGCTTGCCCACGTTTTGGGCGGATCCCTATGGTTTGGGGCGCACGTGTATGTCGAGGGACTGATGGCAGCAGCGTCGCGTACGGGTGACCCCGAAACGATGATGACCGTCGGGCTTAAGGTCGGGAAAACCAACAATCGTCTTATGCCACTTGCGGGCGTTGTTACTGGAGTTTTTGGAGTGTGGCTTGTCCTTGGTTCGTCCTACTTCTTTGAGATGACGTTCGTAACGATCGGGTTCGTGGTTGTACTACTCGGGCTCGCGCTCGGCGTGTTCTATTTCAAGCCCAAGTTTGAGGATGTCGAGTCGCTCGTTGCTGAAAACGGGCTGACAGACCCAGACGCGATCAAGAAAATGAAGTCGCTGAACTCGATTGGCCACGTGATGACTCTGCTCGTCAGCATCGCCATGATTGCAATGGTCCTCAAACCGGGCCTGTAATCGCGTGATGGCGGTTCACTCCTGCCGACGATTTTGCGACGGTTTCGACCTTTCGACCTGTCCACGCAGGTCCGAGTTCAGTGGCCCTCGAATACCCAGTCCATATCGTCACGCGTACTACGGCTGCAGGCGCCGCTGCTCTGTACTTCCGCGGCGGCTGGAGCCGATGCCCGATAGACTTACCCGCTCCACGGGGACGTAGCTCAGTTGGGAGAGCACCTGGTTTGCAACCAGGGGGTCGTCGGTTCGAGCCCGATCGTCTCCACTCCAAGGACAGGAGAATTTATGCGTGAGGCAGTCATTGTTGACGCGGTTCGCACGCCTCTTGGCAGGTTCAACGGAGTTCTCTCCGACTGGCATCCCGCGGACCTTGCAGCCGAAACGCTCAAGGCCCTTGCAGAGCGAAACAATCTCGACCCCGTCCTTGTGGACGATGTGATCATGGGTTGCGTGAGCCAGGTCGGAGAACAGACGTGGAACATCGGACGAAACGCTGTGCTTGGCGCCGGATGGCCCGAGTCAGTTCCGGGTGTAACCATCGA
Source organism: Acidobacteriota bacterium (assembly GCA_004356175.1). Classification (GTDB taxonomy): domain Bacteria; phylum Actinomycetota; class Acidimicrobiia; order Spongiisociales; family UBA5794; genus B3-G11. The sequence continues at coordinate 3,097 of SMXV01000023.1, read as the reverse complement.
TCGGCAGTGTGGCTCGTCGCAGCAGGCCGTGCATTTCGCGGCCCAGGGGGTGATGGCCGGGTCGTACGACGTGGTTGTCGCCGCCGGCGTCGAGTCAATGTCACGGGTTCCGATGGGGTCTTCAGCCCTCACCGGGAAACCATTTGGCGAGAAGATGCGCGAGCGATACCAGGATGAGCTGATTCCTCAGGGCCTATCGGCCGAGATAATTGCCGAACAGTGGGACATACCTCGCGAGGAACTTGACGGGTACAGCTACGACTCACATATGCGCGCACTTCAAGCGAGCGACGATGGGCGTTTCGACAATGAAATCATTCCGATCGAGGTGAAGGCTGAGGGTGTCGTGACAGCCGTCAAACGCGACGAAGGAATCCGACCGTTGACTACTCGTGAAGCTCTTGCGGATCTCAAGCCAGCGTTCAAGGAGGGTGGAGTGGTCACCGCGGGCAACTCGTCACAGATCACCGACGGAGCTTCCGCGATGCTCATTATGTCAAAAGAGAAGGCCGACGAGCTGGGACTTGTTGCCCGAGCGCGGTTCGTGTCGTTCAGCGTGGTTGGCACCGACCCCATTTCGATGCTGACCGGCCCAATCCCTGCCACGCACAAAGTCTTGGAGAAGGCAGATTTATCAATTTCGGACATTGACGTGTTTGAGGTGAACGAGGCGTTCGCGGCTGTGATCGGTGCGTGGCTCAGGGAGACGGGTGCTGATTGGGAGAAGGTCAACGTCAATGGCGGTGCGATTGCGCTTGGGCATCCGCTCGGAGCGAGCGGTGCTCGGCTGATGACCACGCTGCTGAACGAGTTGGAACGCTCCGGCGGTCGGTACGGGCTCCAAACGATGTGCGAGGGCGGCGGATTATCGAACGGAACGATCATTGAGATCCTGTCATGACCGCTTTGGTCCTCGTGGCCGCACTGGTCGGTCTGGCGATTATCGCTGTGACGGTGTGGTCGATTGGATTGATTGCTTCTGGACCCCCACCGGAACCTGATCCAGAAGACATCAGAGAAGTCGATGTGCCGTATGTGTGTACGGTCTGCGGACTGTCTCTCACTGTGAGCCAGGCGCAGGGTGGCGAAATCACAGCGCCCCGGCACTGCCGCGAGAACATGGCGGAAGCCTAGGAGCGTTGCTCAGTATGGGGGTGTGTGGCTTGGGGAGGTGTCTACCGGTAGTCCATTGTCATGGCAAAACCGACCCCAATCGCGGCGAGTCCGCTCAACAAATACTTGTTGTTTGTCTCACCAGGTAAAAGACCGACGTAGTTCAGGAGGATGATGGCAATTCCTAACGCCATGAGTCCGAACATGATGGCGACGTACCACGTCGGTGAGGGACCCTTTTCGTCAATCGCGGTTGGCTTGTGAGACGGAGGAGTTGGTTGCTTTTTGGCCTTCTTGCGGCCCTTTGAAACTGGCATCCACACAGGGTATCGGATTTTGGAAAGTGGTGGGCAAAATCGAATATTCCGGTAGCCTCTGGGCCATGAGCGACACGATGACGAAGGTTGCGGATCCGGTTGAAGGATCCGCCGACAAGGGGCGGATGTTCATTCGTGTGGTGCGTTTCCTCGGATGGGCAAGCATCTGGCTCGGCCTATTCCTGCTTGGATTCGTAGCACACCAACTCTTTGTTACAACGTTCTTTGCTCAGCAGAACAACGTCGCCCTCATACAGGAGGCGGAGACGAGTTTCGCCACCGTCGAGATCACGGAGATTCCCTATGTTGCACCGGATGTTGCACCGGGCGGTCCCGTTCTTACCGATCCCGACGACGTTGACCTACCTGGACCTGTCCTCAGGGTTGAAGCGGCGCCAGCCGAGGGAGAGTCGTTTGCAATAATTCGTGTTCCCTCTCTTGATCGGCTCGTCGATGGGTGGGCGGTTGTTGAGGGTGTGTCTCGAAGGAATCTCAAGAACGGTGTCGGTCATATGGCATCGACTCCGCTGCCGGGCCAGCCGGGCAATGTGGTGTTCTCAGGACACCGGACGACCTACGGCGCTCCGTTCCATGAATTCGATGAGCTGGTACCGGGCGACATAATTGAGGTCGAAACTGCCTTGGGGGTTCACGCATATGAGGTACGAGAGACGATCATCGTCCGGCCGACCGAAATATGGGTGACGCAACCGCGTGAAGGGGCGTGGCTCACCCTCACGACATGCAATCCGAAGTTCAGTTCTCGTGAACGGCTCGTGATATTCGCCGAACTGGTAGCCGGGCCGAACTTCGAGGCGATCAACGGATGAGGATTGTCAGGTGGTTCAACGCCCTGCCCGGACCGCGCGTCGTCCAGGTCATCCTAGCGTTTGTCATCTTCGTGGTCGCGTTCACGGCGCTGATGTTTGTCTACGACTGGATGGGTAACAACCTCCTCGACTCCGGTGGCACGATTTCGTGAAGGTTCTGATTCTCGACAATTACGACTCCTTTACCTACAACCTTGCCCAGTACATCGGCGAGCTGGGTGCCGAACCAAGCGTCTATCGCAATGACGTGTTGACAGTTGATGAGGCGCGGGATCTCGAACCGGACAGACTCGTCATTTCTCCTGGTCCTGGTCGGCCTGAGGACGCGGGTCGATCGGTCGAATTCGTCAGAACACTTGGGAGAGATATTCCGACCCTCGGTGTCTGCCTCGGCCTCCAGGCAGCCGTTGTCGCCTTTGGGGGATCGGTGGGCCTCGCGCCCGAGCCGCGACACGGCAAAACGTCACCCATTTCTCACGATGGTCTTGGTGTGTTCGAAGGTCTTCCGAATCCGTTTACAGCAACTCGTTACCACTCTCTCGCAACCGTTGACCTACCCGAATGTTTCGTGGAGACAGCCCACTCGGATGATGGTGTCATTCAGGGCATTCGACACACTGACTACCCAATAGTCGGCGTCCAATTCCACCCCGAAAGCATCATGACTCCCCAAGGGAAAGACCTCCTGGCCAACTTTCTCCGATTGTAAACGTCCCCCTGAAGGCGGGACGTTCTAACGCGAGTGGGCACTCTCCTGGGTCGGGAGGAGGCCTTCGGATTGGAGGGTGGCGATGACGATGGTGGTTTCGTCTGGGGTGCGACCTATGGCACGAGATG
>SMXV01000022.1 GCA_004356175.1 Acidobacteriota bacterium | reverse complement strand
TCGCGAGCTTGCCTGGCCTTGGTCAACCCGCCGAACTTACTGATCTTGATATTGACTACGTCCATCGCTTGGTCCGCCGCGCCCCGCAGGATCGCATCAATCGAATCAATCACCTCGTCCATGACAAACGGGAGCGCAGTATGCCTTCGGACACTGAGGCATTGTTGATAGGAAGCGCATGGCTGCTCGATGTAGACGTCAACGTCGCGCACGGCATTGGTCACGCGCATCGCGTCGTGCATAAGCCAGCCGGTGTTGGCGTCGGCAATCAGTTTGTCGCCTGGCTCAAGGATCTCGCGGACCGCGCGGATGCGGTCGATGTCGTCGTTCGGATCGCCCCCCACTTTCAATTGAAAGCACCTGTATCCCTCGTCGCGGTAGCCAGCGACGTTCTCGGCCATCTCCACCGCTGGGCGCTGCGAGATCGCTCGATAGAGGACGACATCGTCGCCGTAGCGTCCACCCAGGAGATCGCAGACCGGCATTCCCGCTGCTTGGCCAGCGATGTCCCAACACGCCATGTCGATCGCTGACTTGACGTAGGAATGCCCCTTCATCAACTGGTCCATGCGATGGTTCAGCGCACCTAGTTGGGTGGGATCCACGCCGAGAAGCTGCGGCGCGAGTTCCTCAAGCCCCGTCCGCACACCGCGTGCGTAAGCCGCAAGATAGACGGGGCCAAGGGGGCACACTTCGCCGTAGCCGATCAGACCGGCATCCGTTTCGACGCGCACGACGGTTGAATCAAACACCGCGACACTCTTGCCCTCGGACCAGCTGTAGCGGCCCTCGTGTAGTGGAAGATCAACCTGATAGGCCACCACGCGTGTAATTTTCATAGCTCGAAATCCTCAACCGCCCTCGCAGCTCCACTCTCTGGCGGTCTAGTACCCAGCTTGAGGCCCGCCTGTTCTAGAATCCATCCGCCCGCGAGATGTAGGCATCGACCACCTGCTCCAGGATAGGCAGGGGAAGCGGTCCGGCACCCAAGACCGCATCATGAAAATCGCGGAGGTCGAACTGATCGCCCAGCGTCTGTTTCGCCTTCGCTCTTAGCTCCAGGATCTTGAGCATCCCGATCTTGTAAGAAAGCGCCTGTCCTGGCACAACAAGGTAGCGTTCCACTTCGGTCTTGATGTCGCCTTCGGAAAGGGGCGTGTTCACACGGAAGTACTCGATCCCGTCTTCGATCGTCCACTTCTTCGAGTGAAGACCCGTATCGACTACTAATCGAACCGATCGCCAAAGCTCGTTCTGCAGACGGCCCAGATCCTGCATGGGGCTCTTATAGAAGCCCATCTCCTTGGCAAGCTGTTCGGCGTAGAGCGCCCAGCCCTCTCCGTACGCCCCGTAGGAACCGTGTCGTCGGAATGCGGGCAAACCTTTCAAATCTTGAGCCAGCGAATTCTGCAGATGATGCCCCGGAATCGATTCGTGGTACGTAATCGCCGTGAAGACGTACCTCTGCACATTCTTCATATCCCGTAGATTCGCGTAGTAGATGCCGGGCCGGGAACCATCTGCCGACGAGCGATTATAAAACGCTATGCCACCCGTGGCCTCGCGCCACGGTTCCACACGTCGGACTTCGATCGCCGCCTTGGGGAGGCGATTAAAGTAACGCCCAAGAACTTGCTGCACCTCGCCGATCTGGACCCGCGCTTCGGCAAGGAATTGTTCTCGGCCCTCATCTCCGTCGAGGAAACGATTATTGGGATCGTGGCGAACGAACTCAAAAAACGCCTGCAGGTCACCCTCGAAACCGACTCGCTCCTTGATCGCGCTCATCTCGGTGTGTATCCGGGCGACTTCGCTTAGGCCGATCTCATGGATCTCCTCGGCAGTCATGTCGACGGTGGTGTGATTCTTGATCCGGTTTCGGTAATACGCTGCCCCGTCAGGTAGACTCCACACGCCGTCATTGTTGGACGCCTGCGCTTGCAGGCGAACCGTCGCCGCTATGAAAGCCTCATAGCCGCGCACAACCGGCCCCTTCAAGGCGCTCTCGGCCCGTGCCAGAAGAGCAGATTTCGTCTGGCTGTTCACATCGAGCTTGTTGACCTTTGTACGAAAGTCTTCAAAGATGGCGTTCGCCTCCGCAGACTCATCTAGCGGCGCGCCAGAGATGACGGCCCGCGCATCGGCGATGACATAGGGAAAAGACACGGCAGGCACGATGATGCCCTTCTCCGCGCGAGTGCGTACAAGCGTCGCGAATTGCTTCATCACCGTTTCCAGGTTTTGAAGCCGTGAAATGTAGGCCTCAGCGTCTTCGACCGTCGTTATCGGATGAAGGTTCTGCAAAACGGTCGGCAACCCGGACACCTGGCTAATGTGCTGCGTTGCGATGTAGTGGTGGTAACGATATTTGAAGTTATTCAGACGGCGTTCAGCGTCAAAAACGAAAACGTCGTAGCTGAGCTTTGCCTCGTCGCCCAACTGGTCATAGTCAAACTCGGATCGTAGGCGAGCCAGGTCCCGCCTGGTCAGTTCGTTCTGTTCCGTGGAATGGGCGTCGGAAAAGTCGTCCCACTCGCCGTACGCATCGGTCCGTCGCCCTAACCTCGCTTGAGACATCGGGCTTTCAGCGACCCTGCGCTCATAGACATTCTCAAAGAACGCGGAAAGGCGCGCGTCCTCGCTCATGCCAGCGGAAGGCGACACGTCTTGCGCGAGAACCGCCGAGGTAGGGCTCAGCGCTAGAACTACACCAACCAATGCGGCGGCGGCAACCACGATCGCTTGCAGCCAATAGGTCTTACTCAACACCATGAGGCGCCTCCCGCGGCTTTGCTGTTTCATGAGTGCATCGACATCGCTGGGCGGTCAGCAAGTTATTCACTGGAGAAAATGCACCGGATGAAGAAGTGGATTTGTCTCACTGATAGCAATGCACAGAATACATGACGCTTCGTGCAGAACCAACCTTCGGCGCTGTCGAGGCTCCGAGGAGCGGGGACTTGGCGCAACTGGCGTGAATGGAGGGCTCGTATTTGACCGCAGTGCCAAATCGTTGCTCCGCAGCCGTCGTTCGGCTATGCTGACCGAGGTCGGATGGTCGAAATAGAACTCCAGGCGCCCATGGTCTCGATGCTAGCTAACCCGTGAATCCTGCCAAGTTAACGGTCGTCGACGACCACCGGCCGACGGAGTCAGTCTATCGACGCCTCCGCTTTTCAGATTAGAATGCTACCCATGTTGAGGCTTCTCGTATTCGCCCTACTGGTCGCACCGCTTCTGTTCCCGCAATACCGCTACCCTTCCGTGGGTGGCGACCAGAATCGGACAGAAACCTACCTGATTCCCGCGCCAACAAGCTCGCCGATGTCGCCCAGTTGGTCTCCTGACGGCGACTGGATCGCGTTCTCCATGTGGGGGTCCATCTGGCGCGTGCCAGCGTCGGGTGGCACAGCGGAAGAACTCACGTTCGGCCCCGGGTACGACTATCAGCCAAGCTACTCGCCAGACGGACAAAAGATTGTATTCGTCCGCGACAGAGAAGGCCAGCTGGACCTATGGGAGTACTCCTCGACAGAGCGTCAACTAACAGACGATGAGGCAGTTGATCTGCTGCCGAGCTATGGCCCTGCTGGCGAAATCGTCTTTTATTCTTCCCGCGCCGGGAACTTCGACATATGGCAGTATCCTCTGAAGCCATTGACCAGCGGGCGCTCGCGGGACATCCAGCCGAGCCACTCTCCCGTGTCCTCCACCATCGCCTTCGTTTCGACACAAGACTCTCCTCTGGGCACGGGAGGTTTGTGGACGCTGGATCTAGAGACCAATCGAAGGTTCCTGGTGCATTGGGAAGAAACGGTGTATCGAGCGCGCCCTGTCTTCTCTCCGGATGGGAACGAACTGTTATTTTCGTCCAACGGCGACCTATGGCGCGTTCCGGCGGCAGGCGGAGTCCCCATTCGGATTACAACCGATCCGGGAATGGAGATCGAGGCTCGGTGGTCGCCGGATGGTAGGCACGTAGTTTACGTCTCCGATGCAAGAGAAATGCGGGTCGTTCCGCGGGACGGCGGAGTCACCACGCCGATACGGATTTCGGAGTACGAATTCAAGCGGCCAACAGGTCTGTTGCAAATCAATCTGGATGGGCCCGCTCGAGTTACCATCGAGGCCGCCGACGGTCGTAGCTACACGCCTCTGGGAGCGTGGCATCACGTCGCCTCTGCGACGGAGACCCATTACTTCTATGCCTCCGGATCATTTGAGATCGAACTTCCTCGCGGCAAGGCACAACTTCGGGTCAGTCGGGGATCTGAGTACGCTCCGGTTGAGCGAGAAGTTGCGGTACCTGGCACTGCGGACATTAATCTGACCCAACGCTTCGACCTGCCGGGTTGGTATTCCGGCGACACCCACGTGCATGATCTGCATTCGGGTATCTATCCGATCACGGCCGCCGATATGGCCACGGCCGCGGCTGCCGAGAACTTGAATGTGACGAATCTCCTCGTCCATGTTGACGGTACCAAGTATCAAGGCGAGCCCCGCAACATGACGGGCAGAGATGATCCCAACTCCACCGACGATCACATTCTTCGCTACTCCGAGGAATACCGCAGTTCGCTGGGCCACATTTCGCTGCTCGGAGTGAGCGAACTGCTGTATCCGATGGCAAGCGCAGTCCGTGGAACGAGCCTGGCTCTTCCTTGGCCACCGTTGTTTCAGATGGCCGAACGGGCCCGACAAGTTGGGGCAGTCATTGGGATTCCACATCCCTACTACCCCGATATGGCATCGGAATCCCTAGCAGGAGTCCGTAGCGGCCGAGGAGCCACCGAGATCCCAGTTGACGTTGCGCTTGGCGCAGTCGATTTCTACGACATCAATTGCATCTGGAGCGATGATAAGCTCGCAGCCGAAATCTACTACAAACTGCTCAATAGCGGCTTTAAGCTGCCGGTGGCTGGAGGCACGGATCCGTTTTCGGACGTACCTCGCGATCCGCCTGTTGGTACGGCTCGTGCCTATGTGCGGATCGACGGACCATTGACATTCCGCAAATGGATCGAGGCCCTGAAAGCGGGACGAAGCTTTGCCACCAATGGACCCTTGTTGAGCCTGACGGTGGACGGTCGAGAGATCGGTGACGAGCTAGTATTTGATGAACCCGCAACCGTGCGCCTCGAAGCCGCCGTTATGTCCAATGTTCCTATCGACACTCTTGAGGTCGTCGTCAATGGACAGATCGTCGAGACGACCGGCGATTCGTCCGTCAGCATGGATCTATCCGTAGAGAGATCGAGCTGGATCACGGTCAGGGCAATTGGTCCCGCGCATCCATTGATCGGTGACTCCTACGCGTTCGCACACACCAGTCCTATCTACGTGCGGATCGGCGATACGAAGTTCGGCAACGACAAGGACGCGGACTATTTCGTCCGGTATATACAGGAGCTGAAGGTCTATCTTCAAGGTTTGCCGTGGAAGGATATGACGCGGTTGGAAACCTATCTGAACGCCTACGACGAGGCGATCGAGAGATTTCGTTCGCGTTGATGTATGGTCCGGCGA
>SMXV01000021.1 GCA_004356175.1 Acidobacteriota bacterium | reverse complement strand
GCTACATGCATGCAGACAACGCGGTACAGAGAATCGCTGCTTCCCAGGGCGGTGTTGTAACACGAAGACAAGCGATCAACTCCGGACTCTCACCGAATCAAATAGACGGTCGCGTGCGCACAGGACGCTGGCGAGTCGTTACCAGTGGCGGCTACAGACTCTTCGATATGCCCGGCGAGTTCGACCTGGTCAAGTCGGCGACTGCCCTGTTGCCACGGGCGTTCGCGTCGCACTTCTCGGCCGCCAAAATTCACGGAATGACAATGCTCAAGGGAGAACCGACGTCCGTCATCGTCCACACTCGGACCACGCACACTTTCCCGGGAGTACTGGTACACCGCTGCCACGACCTCCAACCGGATCATGTCACGTCGGTTCTTGGTATCCCCGTGACCACAATTGCAAGGACGGTGGTCGACGTTGCATCGTCGATCTCGCCAAAGCACCTCGAGATCGTCGTCGATGACAACATCGCGGCTCAGCGAGTTACGCATCGCGAGATACGCGAAGTCCTCGATGCCGTGGCGCGAAAAGGAAAACCAGGGGTCAGAAAGCTGCGTTCGATTCTTGACGGCCGAGAAGGCGTGGCGATCGCGCCATCGACCCTAGAAGCCCGAGGAAACAAGCTCCTGAGAGAAGCCGGGATTGTTACGTTTCTTACGGAGTACGCAATTCCGTGGGATCCGCTGCGCCGATTCGACGTTGCCATTCCAGAGAACAGACTCGCCGTTGAGTGGGATTCCCGCAGATGGCACATGCAGGCTCAGGCATTCGCTTCAGATCGAAGGCGGGATCGCGAGGTTGTGACAAACGGCTGGCGTATCCTTCGGTTTACGTGGGACGACGTGCACAGGCAACCCCAGCTCGTCATTGATACGGTCCTCGCTGCCCTCGCTGCTTAGTCTCAGCCGACTCCTCTCGACGAGAATGCAGCCGTGCATTCCATGGGTCCCACACGCCATATTCCACATCTACAACCCTGGGTACGCGACTCGGTACACGAGGGTATGTTGTTACTATCTTGGCGCGGGTCGCTAGCTCAATTTGGCAGAGCAATTGACTCTTAATCAATAGGTTCTGGGTTCAAGTCCCAGGCGACCCACCACGCCCCCATCATCGGGGGTCTCGGTGTTTCGGCACACTCTCGTGCAGGAACTACACACATGCGGGTGTGGCGAAATGGCAGACGCGCCAGGTTTAGGACCTGGTGCCGAGAGGCGTCCCGGTTCGAATCCGGGCACCCGCACCACCAGCCAAGTTAGACCATTCGGGCGCGAGAGAACCCGAAGCGCTTTCGACGAATTCGCCGTTGCACGGGACCTGCGTGCAATGCTCCGGGTTCCGGTGATCCGAGTTGAAGTCGCTACCTACCTCAGTTGAGGAGCGCGACCTCGCTGGTCTACAGCTGGTCGCGCTAGCGCTCGACCACCTCCGAAGTCCTACAAATACAATCAGTCATTCTTGGACCACCTCCTTCCTTCGTATCCCCAGTATGCCACATTGGGTTTGAGACGCAAACTACCCGGCGTCCGCACGTCGTTCTGTGGACTCCACACGCCATATTCCATGTCTACAACCCTGGGTACGCGGTTGGCGGGGGTCCCGGGTTGTTAGGGAGTGATAAGACGAGCTAGGGCTTGTAGGGCTTTGGCGCGGTGGGACATGGCGTTCTTTTCGGACGGGAGGATTTCAGCGAGGGTACGGCCGTCTACCTCAAATATCGGGTCGTAGCCGAAGCCGCCGGTGCCGCGGCGCTGCGTCGTGATTACTCCTTCGAGGACGCCCTCGGCAACGACCTCCTCGCCCTCGGGCGTCACGAGAGCTACAGCGGTTCGGAAACGGGCCGTACGGGTCGACACACCGTCGAGAGCGTCGAGCAGCATCGTTACATTGTCCTCGTATGTTGCGTCCTCACCTGCGTAACGAGCGGTCTGCACACCCGGCCCACCATTGAGGGCATCGACCTCAAGACCTGTGTCGTCCGCGATTGCCGCGTGACCCGTTGCGGCCACGACGGCGCGAGCCTTGAGCAGGGCGTTGCCTGCCAGCGTGTCCTCGGTCTCGTCGATATCATCCCAGACGTGCCCACCAAGCACCGCAACCGGTGGGTCGAGTCCCGCAAGGACCGCCTCAACTTCCACGATCTTGTCCGGGTTCTTAGATGCCACCACTACACCGAACGGCTTCTTCACTGTCGAGACTCGTTCTGCATTCTCACAAGCGTCTCGATGCCAGAAGCCGCGTAGTCGAGCATGACATCCAGCTGCTCTCGTGTGTACGGCTCGCCCTCCGCTGTCCCCTGCACCTCAATGAGACGTCCATCACCCGTCATCACAATGTTCGAATCGACATCGGCCGCAACATCCTCCGTGTACTGGAGGTCGAGCATCGGCACACCATCGAGGACACCAGCCGAAATCGCAGCAATGTTCGTCTTGATTGGGCTGCTCTCCATCTGCCCCTTCTCGACCCACACATCAAACGCGTCAGCCAACGCAATCCACGCACCTGTGATCGAAGCGGTCCGCGTACCGCCGTCCGCTTGCAACACATCGCAGTCAATCCGGGCCGTGAGTGCTCCCATCGCTTTCATGTCAACAGCGGCACGCAGCGACCTTCCAATCAGCCGCTGAATCTCCTTCGTTCTGCCGCCACTGACCGAGCTTCGCCTGACTCGCTGAGGGCTCGCTCCCGGCAGCATCGAGTATTCGGCGGTCACCCAACCGGCCCCTGACCGCTTCATCCACAGCGGCACGTCCTCATCCAGCGACACGGTGCACAACACCCTCGTCCGACCCATCTCAATGAGCACGGACCCTGGCGTCATCTCGGTATACCCCCTCGTGATCTTCACCTCTCGCAACTCGTCGTTAGCTCTATCGAATCTCATCGTCATCCATCGCCTTCAATCTCAAGAGTTAATCCTTGTTCTGCATACCCGACGTCGCCCGAAAAGACAGCAGAGGCTTCCCCCACGCTCACTTGTGGGTCCATCAAGGCACCGATGTGTGTCAGAATCAGCTGCCCGACGCCGGCGCGTTCTGCTACCTCGCCAGCCTCCCCTGCTGTGAGGTGAAATGGGTATGACCGCTCGTCGCGGATCCCAGCGATCGATGCCTCACACAGAAGCACATCGGCTCCCTCAGCCATCTCCGCGAGATCGCTTCCTGGACCGGTGTCGCCCGAGTACACAAGCGTCGCGCCGCCGGCATCAAGCCGAGTGACAAGCGCCGGAACAGGATGAATGGCGTCGCCGAACCTCACATTCACGTCGCCAACTGAAATCGCATCGCCGGGGAAGACCTCATCGAAGTCCAGAACGGAGTTGAACGTGTGTTCAGCGGTAGCACGGGCAAAAGACGCCAAGTGATCAGGACCGCCCTCAGGCGCGAATACCTTGATAGGTACATCGCCCGACGGTCCGTACGCGAGGTATCCGTACAGTCCGAACAAGTCGGAGCAGTGGTCGACGTGAGTGTGCGAGAGCAGCACGGCGTCCAGTGTCCCCGGATCGACGTGCCGAGCCAGTTCCATGAACGTGCCCGTCCCTGCATCCATCCATATCGACGTCTCACCGTGCTCAACGAGATATCCAGACGCAGGATTGGTACGAGATGGGGTTCCCGCGGTCGAGCCAAGAACCGTCAACTTCATCTTCCCCACCTCAGGATTCCGACGCCAACACCAACGAGTAGCATCCACGCTCCAGCTTGCAACGTGCCGACAAACGTCGGCATCATGAAGTTCTCTGCGTATCTCCTCCACGACCACCATGACGTGATGCCCAGGAACAGAACGAGCCCTGCCGACAACCACACAGGGGAAATGGGGATTGACATCACGATGAGCAGCGCCGAGAGTGCTTGCAGTCCGGCACCGACATACCCGAACAGCAGACGATACGCTTCGCGATTGTGTTCTGACCGGGCCATGGAAACAAGTCTATTGCTCGACGGTGACCTTCACCTCGGTCACGAAACCATCCCGAATTCGGAAGCACCGTATCAGCGGTTTCGGACCAGAGACCGGCCCGATGATGAAATGCAGCCAGTCCGGATCCGCCCCACCCTCAATGTCCGCGCGTGACGGGTAGGCATCTGAGGTCGGATGGCTATGGAAGACGGCACCAACGACGAGGCTTCGGCCCTCGGCGAATCGGTTCGCACCAAAGTGTTCATCGGGCGAAATCGTGAACCGATCCGGTGCAGCGTCCCCATTCGAGAGGCACATGACAAACGCTGGCACGCCCGTATCGTCAATGCCGATTAGCCCGCACGCTTCGTTCGGGTAGGCCCAACCGGCGTGTTTGAACATCGCGTCAGCAACTTGCGCCGGAACCGATACCCGCTCTATCCCGAGGCTGACATAGGCATCATCAACGTCGTGAGCCCGCACGATCACGCGCACACCGTATGTGACAAAGAAACCAGGGTTCAGTCCTCCCTCGCTGTCGTCGGAAATCCGGGCGTCGATGCCGTCCGCGGCAAGTCGCAGAACCGCAATGTCCGCGTCGGACCGAACGTCATAGACAGCGACTGTTGCATCCGCCTTCACTGCGTTGCAACCAAGGCAACGGAACGCACATAATCAAGCAAGGACTCATCTCCGACCACTGTTCCGGGGCGTGAGTCGAGCCTTCCCCACAGCCATAGATCAATATCTACTGCGGATGCTTCGAGCGAAACGCCGGGCCGAGCGCCGGAATCGGCATACTCAAGACCGACTTCGTCCCTGTACGCCTTCTTGGAGTTAGGTGAAGTTCCACTCCACTCCGTCTGAGTCACAACCCACGTTTCTCGCGGCGAGATGAGCGCAACAATGCCTCCTCCGACCGTTGGATGCGCCCACTTCGGGGCACCAAGGATGTACTCATCCAATACTTCCGAGATGCCGTCTTGCGCAAGCAATTCGTCGACCTTTGGCGACACACCGACCGCAAGGGCGAGGTCGACACCGTGGATCAGTGTCTCGTGTGCCATACGTCGCACCCACCACGCCGCGACGTGATCGTGGTCGCACCACGTCCACGTCGGGACGGAGAGGTCGGCATTTTCGAAGACATCAAGCATCTCAGCAACCCCCTCGGAAAACCATTCGACCAAATCATCGCCCGGGTCGCCTGGATTGCCAGGCATCAGATCCGCATACCCGTCGCGAACCGCGGCTGTCTTGTGACGGTGCACAAAGCCGGTGTGCACAACGAGGTCGCGAATTGACCAGCCCGGACAGGTCAGAACCGGCGCTGACAGGTCGGCTTCAACGAGGTTTTGCTGCATCGTTGCGCATTCGCGCTCTAGGGCGGAGAGAAAATCGATTTCAGGCATGACCCCCCGAGACTAGGGTGCAATAAGAGCAGGCGGCGGCATCGACTGTGCACTGCCGACCGTGCACGTCGCGAGAGCCAAAGGAGAACACATGTCTGGCATCAAGGTCGGGTTCGTTCTGTCACCATTTGAGACCCGCGAGGGGAGGGTGCCGTCGTGGGATGAGCTACGAAGCGCTGCACTCATCGCGGAACAGGCCGCCTTCGACATGGTTTGGATACCCGATGAGCTCGTTTGGGATTCCGACGAGGGCGGCGAGCCACGTGGTTGGTGGGAGTGCGCCACGATGTGCGGTGCACTCGCCGAGGCGACGAGTACCGTGGGAATCGGGACATGGGTCTTGTCTGCCCTGCACCGCAATCCGGGGGTTCTGGCCAAGATGGTCGAGACGCTTGACGAAGTAAGCGGTGGCCGCTTCGTATTCGGATTCGGGGCGGGACACGCAGCAAGGCAGGGAGAAGCTTTCGGATTTCCGCTGGACAAGACCGTCGGCAGGTACGTCGATGCGCTTGACATTGTTGTGCCGCTCCTCCGCACGGGCTTCGTCGACTTCGAAGGCGAATATCACAGTGCCAGGCGGCAGGTGCTTCGACCACGGGGGCCGCGGTCGGGCAAGGTCCCACTGATGCTTGGGGGTCACGGTCCACGAACCATGCGGCTCGCCGTACAATATGCAGACATCTGGAGCGCCTACACAACGAACAGCAGCAGCCCAGAAGGATTTTCATCAAGGTTCAAGCTGCTCGACGAACTATGTGAATCCGAGGGCAGAGATTCAGATACCTTGAAACGATCGATCGGTCTTGTCGTGACGCTGGACCCCGATGACGAGAACCCGGGTACGTGCACCGTCGACGAGGTCGTGCAAAACCTCGATGCCTTCGCCGACATGGGCTGCGATCGATTGGAACTCTGGGTGCCGAACGATCCACCCATCGCCTCCGTCGAAGCACTAGCGACGGTCGCTGAGAACGCTGCCGCGCTGTAACCACATCAGACAAGCGATTGGACGTCAGACCCCCGGAAGCGTCTTTTGGTACCTCGCTTGCCAAAGGTCCACACCCGATGGCGACGATACACGCTCCTTTGTGTCGAAGTAGCATCGCTTTTCGTAGAAGTGACGTGCCAAGGAATTCCCCTCCTCAACCAGCAGATACGCCGAAGACGCCCCTCTCCCAGCAGCCCATGTCTCGATAAGTGAAAGAATCGCGTCGGCAGTCCCTGTGCCGCGTGCGCCTTCGGACACAAACACCGAAACGACCTCAACCGTGGTTTCCGGACCTCGCAGTAGGCCAGCGGCCATGCCGATTGCCATGGCGTCGTCAAGCGCCAACACCGATAACGTGTCCCCCTCGCCGTCTTGCAGCGACCTTCGCCGCCAGAGATCGTCACCAACGCACTCCATGTCTTCATACTTCGTGCAGAAAGCGTCAGGGGCGGTCCTCAAGGCCTCAAGCCGTATCGCTCTGAGCTGTCGCCAGTCGTCTGGTTGGACCGGCCGTACCTCGATCATCGCTCGCCGATGGTGAGACCGTGTTTCGGGCGCGGGTAGAGCTCGCCGGGTCGATCGTCACTGGCATACTCGTTCCACGTCATGTGCGTCTGGCCAAGCTCGCGT
>SMXV01000020.1 GCA_004356175.1 Acidobacteriota bacterium | reverse complement strand
TCAGTCATGGATGTCGGACCCGTCAAGCCGTCTGGGAGCGGGCCCAGCAGGTCGCACAGTACGCCCCCCACTCGCCGTGTCGCGGATCGTGGTCCAGTTGACTCCCACAACCGGCACATTGCGACGACAGAAAATTCTCAGCAATGTGAGCAAACGGTCCGTCCGTGGTCAACAGATCGGACACAAGGATGGTGTTGGAGAACCCTGTGGCCATGGTGCAACGGTATCGGTGCAGTCCCAATACTGATCAGAATTCAATCGAAACAGACGAACGAGACTCATGCAAGGAGTGGTCCAGATGCCTGTTAACCCTCAGGATCGGGACTGGGTCCAATGATTGCTGCGAGAGAGTCCATGACTTCTTCGATCGATGCGTGACGACCGAGTTCCTTCTTGGAGAAGATCAGTTCCTCACCGACAATGACCTCGAACACGCCGCCTCGCGAAGGCGTGACGGTTATGTCACCGATGTGGTGCTCGTATTTCGAAAGGATTGCCTGAACCATGCTCACGGCACGGTCGGTATACCCTCAGGCTGCGCAGTATTCAATGGATAGATGCATGATCCGATGATAGGGACAGCCAGCAACGTCCCATACGAGGTCTGCCTTACGGAACCTGCACTGAACGGAGAGTCGATGGGCACCGCCTAAGGGGTTCAAGCTCACAGATGGTTGTTCACGTTCATCCTTGTCCTCACTCTCGTAGCAGCGGCATGTGCCAGTACCCCGGATACAAACATCGGCAAATCCGGCATCGCGACCTCCGTCCGGACAGCCACGACATCAGTAACACCAACCCTGGCTACGACTTCGATTACCGTTCCGGGCACCAGAGGCAGGAGGACTGAGCCGCGGCGACGTCGACTGCACCTCGGACGAGCTCGGTGTTGACAAGCGAACTCGATTCACCGTTGCCCACTTTGTCGCGTGCCTCTGGCGCAAACCTCGGCCCGCTACAGAACATGTTCGACCCCTGCGGAGAGGGAAGGTAGATACGACGGCCCGGGCGCCCATCCGCATCGCCGACGTGTCTATCCGAGCACAGCCCCCGATTCGGCCGACCCGACAAGCTTCGCGTACTTCGCAAGCGCACCCCTCGTATACCGGGGTTCGATTCCGGTCCATTTTTCAGAGCGAGCCTCCAGAACATCGGCATCAACAACAATCTCGATCGTCCGGGCAGGGAGATCTACCCTGATCAAGTCGCCCTCCTCAACCAACGCGATCGGGCCGCCGTTCGCAGCCTCAGGGGCAACGTGACCGATGCACATGCCGGTCGTGCCTCCGGAGAACCGTCCGTCGGTTATGAGAAGAACGTCCTTGCCGAGACCAGCACCTTTGATGGCGGCAGTGATAGCAAGCATTTCGCGCATGCCCGGACCGCCTTTAGGCCCCTCGTACCGAACGATGACCACATCGCCGTGTCGTAGGTTGTCGTCCCACAGCGCATTGAGAGCATCCTGTTCGTCGTTGAACACCCGGGCAGGTCCTTCGAACACGTCGAGATCGATACCGGCAGTCTTGATGACCGCACCCTGAGGTGCGAGCGAACCACGAAGAATCACGATTCCGCCCTCAGGTGCGAGTGGTGTCGCAATCGGAACCACGACATCCTGGTCGGTTCGGATGACGACATGCTTCAGATTCTCCGACATCGTTGCGCCTGTGACAGTCAGAGCGTCGCCGTGCAGAAGGCCTCCGTCGAGCAAGGCTTTGAGAACCACAGGTATGCCACCGATGCGGTCGAGATCGACCATGTGATACTTGCCGAACGGTTTCATGTCAGCAATGTGGGGCGTTCGACGCGAGATGGCGTCGAAGTCCTCGAGGGTGAGATCAACCTCAGCCTCGTTCGCGATTGCAAGGAGGTGGAGCACTGCGTTTGTCGATCCGCCGAGGGCCATCACTGTCGTCACCGCGTTCTCGAATGCCTTGCGGGTCATGATGTCCCGTGGTCGGATATCTGCGTCAAGAAGCGCTACGACAGCTGCCCCGGACCGACGCGCGAAATCTTCAAGGCGAGAATCAACAGCTGGTACGCACGCTGAACCTGGCAGCGACATGCCAATGGCCTCACCGATGGCTGCCATCGTGTTGGCTGTGAACATCCCCGCGCAGGACCCAACCCCTGGACAGGCGTTCTGCTCGATTGCCAGCAACTCGGCGTCAGTGATGGTGCCCTTGCTGTGTGCCCCTATGCCCTCAAACACGTCAACAACGGAAATGTCCTTGCCGTTGATCCTTCCCGGAAGTGACGCGCCGCCGTAGAGAAATACCGACGGCAGATTGTGACGGGCCGCAACCATCAGCATGCCAGGCAGTGACTTGTCACATCCGGCAACCGAGACCATTGCATCGAAACGTTCGGCATGCATGACAAGTTCAACGGAGTCAGCAATGATCTCTCGTGATACGAGCGATGCACGCATGCCCTCGTGGCCCATTGCGATACCGTCAGACACAGCAATCGTCGAAAACTGAAGACCGATCGCGCCAGCCTCGCGCACACCGATCTTCGCGAATGCGGTCAGTTTAGGTCCGGTGACGTTGCACGGGGTGACCTCGTTTCCGGCAGAGACAAGGCCGACCTGAGCAAGAGCGAAGTCGTCCTCCCCGAATCCGACAGCCCTGAGCATTGCACGGGCACCCGCACGCGCTGGCCCAATCGTTACATCCTGCGAATTGATCTTGTTTGGCATGATCCTCAGCGTACTCCGCGCCTGAAGGTTGCCCGCCTCATCGGAGCGGTAACTGAATCGCGTTTCTACCCTTCAGCGCATGTCCCGTACCACCGAAACATTTCCCGAGATCCCGCGCGTCCGCGGAAGTGCTCCACAGCAGCCGCAGCCACACAAGCGCCGCTGGAATCTCGCCCAGAAGTTCGTACTGGTCGTCCTTGGCCTCATGGTCGTTGGTGTCTTTGCTGGTTACAGCTTCCTCCGGTACACCGAAGGCAAGATTGAACGCATAGCCGCCTCGGACCTCACGTCACTCGATGCTGTCTCAGCGAGCTCAACGGGATTCGTCAATATTCTCATTGTTGGTGTCGACGATCGGTCGACACTGCCGGACGACTGGGACGACAAGTTCGGAAACGTCAAGGGCAGGCGCACCGATGTCATGATTATCGCCCACCTCGTTCCGGGTGAGCGGATACAGATGTTGAGCATCCCTCGCGACCTCAAGGCGAATATCGCAGGCCACGGAACCAACCGAATCAACGCCTCATATGTCATTGGCGGTCCGGATCTGCTCGTCAAGACAATCCAATCCGAGACTGGCATACCAATCCACAATTACGTCGAAATCGACTTCGCAGGAGTCGGTGCTGTTGTCGACTCTCTCGGTGGCGTGACCCTCGACTTCACATACCCCGGCAGGGACAAGGTTTCTGGGTTTCAGACGGAGGCTGGTCGCCACACACTCAATGGGGAAGAGGCCGTTGCGTACGCACGCTCCCGGCACTATGAGATTCTCAAGAACGGTGCATGGAAGAGCACAAGTGGTGGCGACATTTCTCGTACCGGCCGTCAGCAGGAGATTCTGATCGCACTGTTCAGTCAGGTGACATCTCCGTCAAGCGCTTTCAACCTGCCTTCGTTCCTTCCGACGTTCGCAGCCCAGATCAAGGCAGACGAGGGGCTCACCCTCGGCCTGATGGCGTCACTTGGCAAGGACGCCCTGACGCTCAAGTCGAAGGACATCGACAATGCAACGCTGCCTGTAAGGAACTCGAAAGGTTCCGACGGACGAGCCTATGTAGTTCGTATCGACGAGACACAGGCCGTGATCGACGCCTTCCTGGCAGGAGTGCCATTCCCTGGCAAGTAGGTCTATTTCGGCTGGGACCGCGAGGTACAGCGCGTATGGCAACGAACTGCGACCTGCTACGTTTCCTTCATGCAGATTCCCGAAGACGTCAAAGAAGCACTCGACCAGAAGGTTTTTGTTCACATAGCCACAATCAACCCGGACGGCTCCCCACAGGTATCCGTTGTGTGGATTGGACGGCGCGGGGACATAGTCCTCTTTTCGACCGCTGAAGGACGAATCAAGCCACGCAACATCGAGCAGGACCCACGTGTTGCGCTGTCTTTCAGTCCCCTTGACGAGCCGTATACCAACATCGTCATGCAGGGCAAGGTCGTCAAAACGGCAACGGACGGGCTCTGGCTCATCGACGGACTCGCCAAGAAGTATCTCGACCACGACGCCTACCAGTTCGGCACCGAGGGCCAAGTACGCGTCAACTACGAAATCGAAATCGACACGATCACGGGCCGGTCGTGACCTCCAAAACCGCCGACTGACCCCGTCGTCTCCACCCTCCCTGACCTGCGTCTTGCGCAGGCGAACTCATCAGATCAACCTTCGATCCACGAGGTGGCATCGCGAAGACACGCAGATGCGCGGCGTCACTCTCTCTGACCCTCGCTGCGCTCTCTGGAGGGAACAACCCATACAAGACGAGCTCCTTGCGAGAATCCTGCGCACTCTCGGGGGCAAGCCAAAGGCGCTCCTAGCCGTCGGGGTTGATGTCGTCGCGGTCGCGGACTTCTCGGGCTTCTCGTGCTTCGGTTGCCTCTTTTCGAAAATGCGCGGTGAGTTCCTTTGCATCCGAGCGCTTTCGGGTCTCTCCCTGTTCGTTGGTGAACTTGATGTACGCGGCCACGCGTTCTCTCGAAATTTCCCCTGACGCGACCGCTGCGGCAACGGCACAGCCGGGTTCAGACTGATGCGAGCAGTCGCGGAATCTGCATTCCGAGACAAGATCATCGATATCCGAGAACAGTGAATCGACGCCTTCTCCATCAGCAGCAAGGCCAAGGGCCCTCACTCCGGGATTGTCGATGATCATCCCGCCCCCAGGAAGAAGATGCAGCTCACGATGTGACGTGATGTGACGGCCCTTCGCGTCCGCCGCCCTTACCTCGCCGACCCACGCAACCTCGTCCTGCATGAGGGCATTCACAATGGACGACTTCCCAGCACCAGACTCGCCAATCAGTGTTCCAGTGCAGCCCTCGAGCATCGAGAAAATCTCTGCAATGCCCTCTCCCGTTTCGATGGATGTTGTATGAACCTGCACGTTGGGCACCCAAGCCGCAACTTGATCGACTGATTCAGACGCATCGTCAACAAGATCGACTTTGGAGAGGATCACGATGGGCTCTGCTCCGATGTCCCACGCAAACGCGACGAACCGCATCACCTTTGACTGACGAAGTGGCCTATCGACACCGAATACCACAAGGACGAGATCAATGTTTGACGCAATAAGTTGCGGTCCCCGGATCTCGTGATCACGCTGGAGAACCGTCCGTCTCGGTAACAACGCTGCAACGGTCTCGTTCTTTACAAGGACCCAGTCGCCAACGGCGAGCTGAAGGGACCTCGGAAACAATGCGTGAATCGTCGATTCACCATCCGAGACGAGAACTTTGACGCCGTCGTGGCGCACAATTCTGTATGGGTCGCCGTCCATGTCAAGATGGTCACGCTCGCCCTGCCAGGCGGCGTCCCAGCCAAGGTCGACAAGACCGCTCAACCAAGCGCCCTATCGAGGTCGCTGATCAGGTCGTCAACATGTTCAACACCGACGGAGAGCCGCACAAGGTTGCTCGGCACCTCAAGGTCAGTCCCTTCAACCGACAGATGCGTCATTAGCGCCGGTATCTCGATGAGCGACTCGACGCCGCCGAGAGATTCCGCGAGGAAGAACAGCCTGGTTCTTTCGACGATGGAGCGTGCTGCGTCGTCTCCCCCAGAAGGTGTGAACGACACGATGCCGCCGAATCCGGTCATCTGGTTCCGGGCGACCGAGTAGCCCGGATTGGTTGGAAGACCGGGGTACCAGACGTCTGCCACACGGGCATCGTCGACCAGAAACTGTGCTATTGCTGCAGCATTGTGGCAGTGACGATCCATTCGCAGTGCAAGAGTCTTGACACCGCGGAGAACGAGATACGAATCGAACGGTCCAGGAACAGGTCCCGTTGCGTTCTGGAGATAGCGCAACCGTTCATGGAGATCCTGGTCGTTGGTGATGATTGCTCCTCCAACTGTGTCTGAGTGGCCACCGAGGTACTTCGTTGAACTGTGCAGCACCATGTCCGCTCCGAGCGCAAGAGGCTGCTGCAGGTACGGCGAAGCGAACGTGTTGTCAACAACAAGCCACGCCCCACATGCTTTCGCAACCTCTGCTGCTACGGCAATGTCGACGATACGAAGCAGCGGATTTGTGGGTGTCTCAACCCAGATGACCTTGGTCCTGTCAGTCGTCGCAGCCTGGATTCCCCCAACGGTGGTCAAATCCCCAGCGGTCCAGGAGATACCGTGATCGGCGAACACCTCCGACACGATCCTGAACGTTCCACCATAGGCATCGTCGGGAAGCACGATGTGGTCGCCCGGCTTGAGGAGATAGCCAATCATTGCGGTTGCGGCCATCCCTGAGGCCGTCGCGACACAACCACCGTCGTCCGTCTCGCCTACTCCTTCAAGAGCGGCGAGCTGAACCTGAAGCGCCGTGCGGGTCGGGTTGTCGGTTCGGGAGTATTCGTATCCCTTGTGTACTCCGGGGGACTGCTGCGCGTACGTTGACGTGGCGTATATGGGGACAACAACGGCGCCGGTGGTCGGATCGGGCTCCTGTCCTGCATGAATCGCGAGCGTCTCGAATTGATCTTCTGTCATGACATGACATTCTATGGTCCGAAGTGGTACCGATTTTGTTCTCAGCCACTCATTCCAGCGAAGGCTCGGATCTCAATCGCACCTGTGTTGCCACCGGTGGACACTGCAACATCAAAGCGAAGAACCTGACCTGAGAAGTCGACCACCACAAAGCGCGGGTCATCCTGATCGCCAGCTGGGAACGGCCCGTACGTGTCGCCGTCATCGACGGTCACTGTGAACTCGGTCGTCGTTGCCGTGCCGTCGCTCATGGTCCTCGTGATGAACTCGACACCGGTTATCTGTTGCGAGGAGCCGAGGTCTATCACGATGTATGCATCATCGCCGCTGCCCTTGGTCGCCCATTCGGTGTTGATGTCTCCATCGACAGCATTCTCCCCTGACCATGAATCGGAGAAGACTGAGCTGACGTCGAGAACGGTTGCACCGAGAGCGAGGTTCTCGCCATGCCCATCCATTGCGTCATCGGATTCCTCTGGCAGCTCCGGAGCAGTGAAGGTCGACACCGTGCTCTGGTAGAGGGTGCCGCTTGCATCGGCGCCCTGGACACGGAAGCTGTACGTCTTGCCTGGCTCAGCGTTGATAAGGACAACCTCGTGTTTGGCGTGCGCTCCACCGCCCATATCGTCGTCAGTTCCAACGGTTCCGAGAGCATCAGTCTCGCCGTATGCGATTGAACAGGCTGCGTCGAGGTTGGTCGTGACGTTCATCCGTACAACACCGTTCGCGTCTGTCGTGAACTCGAAGTCACTCGATTGAATCTGAGAAAAATCTTGAATCTCGCCCACATCGGTAGTGCTAGAACACGCTGCCAGAACGAGTACAGGTCCGACCGCAAGCATCACATAAGTAGACCATCTACGTTGCATTCGATTATCTCTCCCAGGCCTGATACCCACAGTCACGGCCATCCCGGCGATTCGCCGGTCTGACGACAGGCTAACCACAGAGGTTCCCGACAACTGCGGTTGTTCGCGATCGAACTCGACCCAGCCGCCGCGGGATGCCTCTGCTATTGTTTCGAGTCACAGGGAGGTTCTTACTCGTCATGTCCCCCATCGTTCTACCGCACAAGACGTTGACCCTCTCGTTGCTCGGTATAGCCCTCATGCTCTCCGCGTGTGGCGGCAGTACGTCCGAAGACTCCGGTTTTACGGTCGTTTCGTCAGATGGCATGGCGACGCTCGTCATTGCGGAGGGAAGCCTGCCCGACGGCGTCTCAATCGG
>SMXV01000019.1 GCA_004356175.1 Acidobacteriota bacterium | reverse complement strand
TCGGGACTCGCAATCCGCGAGACAGTGTCCCTCTCACAGGGCGAGACAGCGGTTGTTGGCAGATATTGCGTCGAGTATCTCGGATCCTTCTCGCGAACGGAGCCGAACCGGACCGTACAGGGTGTCGTGGTTGCGGTCAAGGATCCAACATGCTCGACCACGAAGGCCGTCCTTGAGCCGAGGGTCAACGTATATACGAACTCGGTGCGACCGATCGGCACGCCAGCTGTGTGGAGCGGCGCTGTCGACGACGTGTACATCAGCATTTTCGGTGGCTCCACTTCGACGATCAAACTTGATGTGTTCATATTCCCGTTCCAGCGGCTGTTGTGGGTTGGCGGCATGGTGATGATTCTTGGTGGACTGATTGCGCTCAGCGCGAAACCTCGAAGGGTTGGCCGAACGTCAGAGAATCACAAGGTTGACGACACCGGAGCTGCGGATGTCTGAAAGATTCAAGACGGCGATTGCGATTGCCATATCTGTCGTCGCTCTCGGCATCATTATTGTCGGGGTGTCCTTCACCTCGGCGCAGGAACCGACTGCGGATGATCGGGTCGCGGCGCTCTCAGCGTCCATCAAATGCCCATTCTGTAGCGGAGAGTCTCTTGCGGATTCTCAATCCGGCGTTGCACGGGATTATCGGGAGCTGATCGCTGAACGAGTAGAAGCAGGAGCAACCGACGAGGAGATCATTGCCGAGTTCGTGGCGAACTTCGGACAGTCCTACATTCTTGACAACTCAAAGTCTCCGTGGACGGCGGCGCTCTGGGTCGTTCCGATCGTGGCCCTCGGCGTCGGCGGCGCCGTGCTGGTGGCATTGAAACGCAAAACGTCGGCCGCTGCGAGAACCTGATGGATGAACGTGCAACGGAGCAAGTCGGCATCATCGAGAGCGACATCGCTGACCTCGACGTTCAGGTCGCGGCGGGTGAGATTGATTCCGACACCGCCGCCAGGTTGCGTAGCCGATACGAGGGTCAGCTCAACGACCTGCTCTCAGTCGCTGGCGAAGATGACGATGTGCTGCCGCAAGAGCATGAGACACGCACTGGTATTCGAAGGCTTGACCGCAGAGCGGTTGCGGGAATCTCGGTCGTGTTGGTGGCAGTTGTGATCATTGCAATCTCTGCGGTCAACGCCCTCTCCGGCTCCACGACCTCAGGTGTCCAGGGTCTTGCCAGTGACGTGGTGACCGGACAGGGAACCGTTGACCTCTCTGGTGTATCCAACGAACAGATGGAGTCGGTGGTTGCTGAGAACCCCGAGGTAGTCGGGATGCGTCTCGCTCTTGCGCGCCGATACTTTGAGGGGGGCGACTTCGAGAACGCGCTTCGCCACTACTTCGTGATACTCGAGATCGAGAAAGACCCGGAGGCCTTGGCGAATGTTGGTTGGATGACCTACGTCTCTGGTCGTCCTGACGTAGCCCTTGGATACGTCGAGGCCTCGCTTGAACGTGCGCCGGGGTCAATCACAGCGACGTGGTTCCTCGGCAACATCCAGTACGCGCTTGGCAACTTTGACGAAGCCGCTGTGGCGCTGGTCGCTGTTGTCGGAACCGAAGGAGTGCCAGACGATGTGAGGGAGCTTGCAGAGTCACTCCTTCGCGACATGGAGGGCTCATGACAGAAGGAACAGCTGAGACCCGAACATCAAGAATGGTCTGGGTCGCGATTGGCGTTGGTGTTGTCTTTTTCGCTCTAGCCGTCGTCTTTGCTTCGAGGCTCGGAATGGATCCGAGCATCTCGTCTTCGCCGCTCGTTGGGAAGTCCGCACCGACGACCGACATTGAGCAGATGGATATTTCGGGTACCGTCAACATATCCGATTTCGAGGGTGACGTTCGCATTGTCAACTTCTGGGCGTCATGGTGTCTTGGCTGTCGGACCGAACATGCAGCGCTGCTGCAGGGCGCTTCCGCGTACGAGACTTTCGGCGTGACCTTCATCGCTGTCAATTATCAGGATTCGCCTGGCAATGCAGAGGCGTTCCTTGACGAGCTGGGGCGGAGCTCGGTCACCGTGTACACCGTCGACAACGACTCACGAACCGCATTCGGGTATGGAGTACTCGGCCTTCCCGAGACATTCTTCATCGACCGCGACGGCATCGTCGTCGGCAAGGTCTCCGGACCCTTGACCTACGCGTTGCTCTCCGCAACCATCGACCAGATTCTTCTCGGGAACGCCGTCGGAGAGATAGAGACCGGCGAGGTGGAAAATCGGTAGGGAGAGATGTCAGATGTCAGACGTGGGGTTCTCAACGGTTTTCAGTGTTCAGTCAGAACAGTCTCCCGATATTTCGGTCCCTGTACGTACTTCGTACTACCTACCACAGACCGGTCCTCCGGTTTTCTGATCTTCCGATTCCCGTCGTCCTAACCTCCGTCGCTCGGTCACCAAGGGAGAGAACATCCATGCACGGCGACTATCGCTTGGATCGGGTCGTTGTTCCGAGTCACTATGACATTGAAATTGAGCCAGATCTTGAGGCAGCGGTGTTTTCTGGCAGCGTTGGCATCGATGTCGAGATAGCCGAACCGACTTCTCAGATAGTTCTCAACTCAATTGAACTGGACCTGCAGACTGCGACTGTGTCCGCCGACGGTGTGGTTCATATTGTGTCTGTGACGCGGGACGAGGAACGAGAGCGCGCAACGCTCAGTCTCGACAGCGAGCTTCCTGTTGGCGCCGCACGCATCGAGATCCGATTCGCGGGACTCCTCAATGATGATCTTCGCGGTTTCTACCGCTCGGTGTACACCACTGACGATGGCACCGAAAGGACAATTGCGTCGTCGCAGTTCGAGGCGACTGATGCTCGACGTGCATTCCCCTGCTGGGATCAGCCAGACTTCAAGGCGACGTACTCAGTTCGACTTGTAATTGAGGATGGTCTGATGGCTGTGTCCAATGCTTCCGAGATCTCGCGCGAGACGCTTGACTCGGGAAAAATCCGAGTCAGCTTTGCCAAGACCATGAAGATGTCCACGTACCTCGTCGCGTTCATCGTTGGAGACCTTGAAGCGACCGAGCCCGTAGACGTCGACGGCACGGCTCTGCGGATTATCGCGCCGCCGGGCAACATGCATCTGACAGCATTTGCGCTCGACATGGGTGCCCACTCTCTGAGGTTCTTCTCCGAGTACTACGACATCCCCTACCCTGGCGACAAGCTTGACATGGTCGCAATACCGGACTTCTCCTTTGGCGCGATGGAGAACCTCGGCTGCATTACCTATAGGGAGAGCGCTCTGCTGCTTGACGGCGACAAAGCGACCCAGGCGGAGACGCAGCGGGTGGCAGACGTCATTGCCCACGAGATTGCACACATGTGGTTCGGCGATCTCGTAACGATGAAATGGTGGAATGGGATCTGGCTCAATGAAGCCTTCGCCACCTTTGCTGAAATGCTTTGCGTAGATGCGTACAGGCCTGGATGGAAGCGCTGGCTGGCTTTCGCCCAGTTCAGAGGACTCAGCCAGGAGACGGACGCGCTAAGCGCAACGCGACCGGTCGTGGTCGAGGTGACGTCGCCCGAGGACGCAAACGCCATGTTTGATGTGCTCACCTACCAGAAGGGTTCTGCGGTGTTGCGCATGCTTGAGCAGTACCTCGGCGAGGACACCTTCCGTGCCGGCGTGACGAGGTATCTCAAAACTCATGCCTACTCGAATACTGATACACCCGATCTGTGGGCCGCTCTTGAAGCCGAATCAGGGGAACCGGTCGGTGAGATTATGAACAGTTGGATCTTTCAGGGCGGATTCCCGAGTGTCTTAGTTGCCCGTGTAGCCGCGGGATATGAACTCAACCAGAAGCAGTTTCAGTACCTCGGCGGTGGAGGAAGGACATGGCACGTCCCCGTGCTCTATCGCTCAGGCGGGAAAACCGGACAGATTGTCCTCGGGGCCGATCCAGCGACCATCGAAGCGGGCAACGGTCTTGTTGTAAATGCGGGCGGTGAGGGTTTCTACCGGGTCATCTACGAGGATGCGTTGTTCGAGGACATCGTCTCGCGCCTTGACGAACTCACGGCGCTGGAGAGATTCTCGGTCGTGGCTGACTTGTTCGCCAACGTGCTCTCTGGCGATGCGACAGCGGGGGAGTATCTCTCGCTTGTATCTCGCATCACTGATGAGGACGAGCTCGATGTCTGGGCAACAGCGCTCGGTGGGCTGGCTGATCTGTCCCGGATTATTTCATCAAATGACAAGGGCACAATGGAGTCGTTCGTTGTTGGTCTCGTTCGCGCCAAATCATCCGAGCTCGGTAGGGACGTCAGGGAAGGAGACTCAGATCGTACAAAGGCGTTGCGCGGTTTGCTGCTCAAAACTCTCGGGACACTTGGCAACGATCCAGAGACAATCGAATGGGCCCGGCAGGCGTTCGACTCGCGCGACGAGCTTGACCCTGAGGTGGCGGATGCGGTCCTCGGAGTCGTTGCAGGGAATGGAACGATCGACGATCTCGATCGCCTGCTCGCAATATCGGAGAGTGCAACTGATCCACAAACCAAAATCAAGTACCTGCGGGCGGCGACTCTTGGGCCAGATACTGCAGCGGCCGACCGCATGTTCACAATGGTGCTTGACGGTTCGATTCGGTCACAGGACACCTTCTGGGTTGTTGCTCTTCTGCTTGGAAACAAGGAAACGGGTGCTCATGTGTGGGGACTCATGAAAGAGAACTGGGATGCCACCCTCTCGGCCATGCCGATTCTGAACGCACGACGAATGCTCGACCTTGTTCAGCATCGCTCAGAACCTGAAGTGGCCGCGGACATCATTGCCTGGCTTGAGACGCACCCCATCGCCAGTGGCGAGAAACACGTTGCCCAAAAAATGGAACAACTATCTGTCCGCGTCGCCCTGCGCGACCGCGAAGCCGCGCGCCTCGGCATCGAACTGCAACGTTTCACCACGTAGCTCGCGTGTGTTGACTCGTCTGTCCCCGATCGGTATCACTGGGATGTGCACAATCGAAGCCGTCTGGTCGACGTTGCCAGGAGCAACTGAAAGAAGCGGACGCGCCCAGAGAGAGTGTTGTGGAGCAGACTGCGCGGCCAGCAACTTCGTGTCCACTTCCGACGCGAGGACCCTATAGGCTCGTTTATTGCAGACTTTTCGGCAGAAGTCACCACGTCGGTATCGAGGT
>SMXV01000018.1 GCA_004356175.1 Acidobacteriota bacterium | reverse complement strand
CGTATGACGTGGACCTGCCCATATATCGCACAGTTGTGGACGCGGCACGAGAGAGCGGCGCGAACGCAACGGTTGTATACGTACCCCCACCCTTTGCCGCAGACGCAATTATGGAGGCCGCCGAAGCAGGTATCGAGCTGATCATCACGATTACCGAGGGCATTCCGGTAGCGGACATGATGCGAGCAAAACGGTATCTTGAGGGTAAGAACGTCAGGCTTGTCGGACCGAACTGTCCGGGAGTCATCACCCCCAAGCAATGCAAGATCGGCATCATGCCCGGGTACATTCACACGCCCGGATTGGTCGGTGTCGTATCACGATCCGGCACGCTGACGTACGAGGCAGTGCACCAGCTGACACTCAATGGGCTTGGTCAGACAACTGCGATTGGTATAGGTGGTGACCCTGTGAACGGCACGAACTTTGTCGACACTCTGAAGCTGTTCAACGACGACCCTGCTACTGAGGGAGTGATCATGATTGGCGAGATAGGTGGCACCGCTGAGGAGGAAGCTGCTGAATGGATAGCCGACAATATGAACAAACCCGTTGCGGCGTTCATAGCTGGTACGTCCGCACCCGCTGGTAAGCGGATGGGGCATGCTGGTGCGATCATCTCTGGTGGCAGAGGAACGGCATCAGCGAAGATCGAGGCACTCGAAGCCGCAGGAGTTGTGATGGCACCTACGCCGACGGATATGGGTTCCGCAATGCTCAAGGCCCTTGGAAAGTAGCCCAATCGTGACCAGTGCCTGGGCGCCTGAATCTCCCGACAAGCTCGCTGGAGTCAGCATCACCACGAATCAAGTACCAGGCCGCTCTTGACAACGACGAGCGGAGCGTCAGGGTCGTCCCGGATCCCAATTGCTGTACTCATCTCGGGAAACGGCAGCAACCTGCAATCGCTTGTCGATGCGCAGGAGGCTCTGGAAAGCTACGAGATCGTTGTGGTCATATCGGACCGGCCAGACGTCCAAGGGCTTGACCGTGCACACGACGCAGACATTGCCAGCGAAGTTGTCGACTGGAACTTGTTCGAGTCCCGAGTGTCATTCAGTGACGCCATTTGTGATGTGGCAGAACGCCACGGTGCTCGTGGTCTGGTGCTTGCCGGTTTCATGCGGATTCTCTCATCCAATGCAATCAACCGATTCACCGATGCCATCATCAACGTCCACCCTTCGCTTCTACCCGCATTTCCCGGAGCACACGCTGTCGAAAATGCCCTGGCGTACGGTGTAGCGACGACCGGGATCACAGTCCACTTCGTCGATGAGCAGGTTGATCACGGCCCAATTATCTCCCAAGAATCAGTCATGGTGAGACCAGATGACGACGCTGCATCGCTCCACAGCCGCATTCAGCACGTGGAACATCGCCTGTTGCCCCTTGCTGTGGCGGCGTTCGCGCAGGGCAATCTGACAGTGGACGGGAGGCACGTACGATGGGGAACGTCGACACCGGAGACCGAAAAGCGATGAATACGATTCCTGTCACAAGAGCGCTCATATCAGTGTCAGACAAGACGGGTCTTGTCGCTTTCACCGAGGAGCTTGTTGCGAGCGGCGTAACGATTGTGTCCTCGGGTGGAACTGCCGCGTACCTCGAGTCCGCAGGGATTGCAGTCACTATGGTTGAAACCGTGACAGGGGCCAAAGAGATGCTCGGCGGCAGAGTCAAAACTTTGCACCCCAACATACACGGCGCGATCCTTGCTGACCTTGGCGAACAGGACCATGTCGACACTCTCGCCGAACGTGGAATCGAGCCGTTTCAACTCGTCGTCTCGAACCTGTATCCGTTCGAGGAAGTGACCGCCAACGGCGCCGACCATGCAACGGCAATCGAGCACATCGACATCGGCGGACCGACGCTCATCAGGGCTGCGGCAAAGAATCACGCATGGGTTGCCATTGTGGTCTCGCCAGGTCGGTACAAAGAAGTCGCTGCCGCAGTAGCGGGTGGCGGAACAACTGCTGAGCTGCGGGCAGATCTTGCGCGAGAAGCCTTCTTTCGCACTGCGAGCTACGACGCTTCCATTGTCAATTGGCTGCACTCAGGAACTGAGAACTCCAGTGGCGTTGGGGATCCTGCGGATTCTCAGAGCCGTCATAGGCTTGTCCTCCCTCTCACGCTGAGGAGCGCGCTGCGATACGGAGAGAACCCACACCAGCCAGCAGGACTCTACGCAACTGGAACCAGCACAGGATGGTGGGCTGGCACCGACCAGGTCCAGGGAAAAGAGATGTCGTTCAACAACTATGCCGATGCCGACGCGGCATGGCGGCTCGTGAACGATCTCCCTGAGACGTCCGTTGTGATCATGAAACACATGAACGCATGCGGTGCAGCTACCGCCGCGACGACTGCTGAAGCATTCGCCAAGGCGTGGGAAGGCGATCCCCAGTCTTCGTTCGGGTCTGTCGTTGCATGCAATGCTGAAGTCGACGCCGAGACCGCAGAGGCCGTTAGCCAGTACTTCGTTGAGATAGTGATAGCACCAGGATTTACTCATGACGCGCTCTCGCTGTTGAGCGCAAAGGAGAATCTCAGAGTCCTCGCCGCGCCACCGCCCTCCAACTTCGATCTCGATATTCGCACGATCGACGCCGGCTTTCTCGTCCAGAAACGTGACAGCATCACGACAGACTCTGACGGGTGGACGTTCCAGACTCGCCAGCCAACCGAGTCAGAGTCGAACGATCTTGCAATTGCGTGGGTCATTGCAGCGCACACGAAATCCAATGCCATTGTCTTGGTGAAGGATCGTGCTGCGATTGCGGTTGGGGCAGGGGACCAGTCGAGAATTGGTGCGGCCGAGCGAGCCATATCAAAAGCTGGCGACCGGATTGTTGGTTCGGTGTGTGCCTCGGACGCATTCTTTCCGTTTCGAGACGGAACTGATGTGCTTGCAGAGGCGGGAGTTACTGCAATCATCGAACCGGGCGGATCAATCCGTGACGAAGAGGTCATCCAATCAGCAACCGACCACGATGTGGCGCTCGTGTTCACCAGTGAAAGGCATTTCAAACATTGAGCGCGCTACTTATCTCAGGCAATGACGTCGCTGCCGCGGCGAAGGACAGGATTCGAAATGAAGTTGAAGCCTTGGCGGCTCAAGGTCGGGCGCTCGGACTTGCCACCCTGCTTGTCGGTGACGATCCCGCAAGCCGTCAATACGTCGGATACAAACACCGCGACGCCCAGTCAGTCGGGATTTCCTCAATCGACGTACGGCTGCCTGATTCGGCCACCCAGGACGAGGTGTTCGCAGCGATCGATGAGCTCAACGAGCGCGACGACGTGACAGGCATGATCGTGCAGCTCCCGCTGCCTGAGGGCCTCGACGACGAAGCGGCCGTTGAGCGTGTCCTCCCCCGCAAGGACGCCGATGGGTTGCACCCCCTCAACCTCGGCCGGCTTGTCCTCGGTATGGATGGCCCGCTGCCAGCAACACCCTCTGGCATCATGGCAATGCTTGACCACTACAAGATCGAGACCGCTGGGAAGGTCGCGGTCGTCGTCGGACGGTCCTTCCTCGTTGGGCGTCCGATGGCGCTGATGCTCGGAGCAAAAGGTAGGGATGCCACGGTCATCCAGGCGCACTCACGAACCGCGGATCTGGCATCCATATGCCGTCAGGCTGACATTCTGATCGCGGCGGTCGGGCGCCCAGAGATGTTCGATGCCTCCTTCGTCAAGCCCGGTGCTGTTGTGATTGACGTTGGTACAAACCGAACCGAGAATGGTCTCGTTGGTGACGTAGCCTTCGATGAGGTCTCCCAGATAGCCTCCGCGATTTCACCCGTTCCTGGGGGAGTAGGGCCGATGACCAGAGCGTCCCTGCTCACGAACACTGTGTACCTGGGTACGCTCACCTGACGAAACAAACATGCCCCGCAAGCTGTCACATGTCCAACCACGGAGAAGTTCATGGCCCAAATAATCACGAAGACCGAACGTGGACTGGATGTTCCGCACAACCCGATTATTCCATTCATCGAGGGCGACGGTATTGGACCGGACATATGGGCGGCTGCGAGAAACATCTTCGATTCCGCCGTTGCCAAGGCGTATGACGGTGAGAGAGAGATCGAATGGGTAGAGGTGCTTGCCGGCGAGAAGGCGTTCAACGAAACGGGCGAATGGCTGCCCGATGCAACTGTCGATAGTTTCCGGAATCATCTCGTCGGAATCAAGGGCCCGCTGACAACACCAGTTGGTGGCGGTATTCGAAGCCTCAACGTTGCACTGCGTCAGATCCTCGATTTGTACGTGTGCCTTCGTCCTGTCCGGTGGTATCAGGGTGTGCCTTCACCGGTGAAGAGGCCTCAGGATGTCAACATGGTGATTTTCCGTGAGAACACGGAGGATGTCTATGCGGGGAAGGAACTCGAAGCGGGCTCCGATGGTGCGGCGAAGCTGCTTGCGTTCCTGAACGACGAGTTCGGATGGCAGATTCGTGAGGACTCGGGGTTAGGAATCAAACCGATCTCTGAGACCGGCTCGAAGCGGCTCATTCGAGCGGCCATCGAATACGCGCTTGAACACAACCGCCGTTCGGTGACTCTGGTTCACAAGGGCAACATCATGAAATACACAGAGGGTGCATTTCGTGAGTGGGGCTACGAACTTGTCACAGAAGAGTTCTCAGACGTTGCGGTGAGCTGGGAGGATTGTGGAGGTGACCCTGGCGACAAACTGCTCGTACAGGACGTCATTGCGGACGCGTTCCTCCAGCAGATTCTGACCCGTCCAGCTGAGTACGACGTTATTGCGACAATGAACCTAAACGGCGACTACATGTCGGATGCTCTTGCTGCGCAGGTCGGTGGCATCGGTATAGCGCCCGGTGGAAACATCAACTACGCAACCGGACATGCCATTTTCGAGGCAACACACGGAACCGCGCCGAAGTACACGGGCATGAACAAGGTGAACCCCGGGTCGCTCACGCTCTCTGGCGAAATGATGTTCCGCTACCTCGGATGGGACGAGGTCGCAGATCTGATCGTCAAGGGCATGGAGGCTGCAATTGGCGACAAGATCGTGACCTACGACTTTGCACGGCTCATGGATAACGCACATGAGGTCTCGACCTCTGCGTTCGCCGAGGCCGTCGTCGACAGGATGTAGATCGAGTCCATTATCGCGGTAAGTGTCGCTGCTGTTTCACAACACAAGCCCAATCAGAAACGAGGAGAGATCATGAGCAAGGTAACCGTCGTCGGCGCAGGAAAGTACGGGTCAACCACGGTACAGCGCATTGCAGAGTGGGACATTGTGGATGAGGTCGTCATGACAGACATCGTCGAGGGACTTCCCCAGGGGTTGGCGCTTGACATGAACCAATCCAGGCCTCTGCTCGGATACCGCACACTGGTCAAAGGAACAAACGCGTACGCGGATACTGCCGGTTCAGACGTGGTCGTCATCACCGCCGGCCTGCCACGCAAGCCGGGCATGAGCCGCATGGATCTTCTTGGTGTCAACGCCGGAATCGTCACGGCAGTCACGGAAGAGATTGTCAAGCACTCGCCAGAGGCAATCATCGTGGTTGTCACAAACCCGCTCGACCAAATGACGACGCTTGCTGCGCAGGTCTCCGGATTCCCAAAGAACCGTGTTCTCGGTCAGGCGGGGATGCTCGACAGCGCCCGCTTTGCTCACTTCATCTCTGAGGTAACCGGTGTCGACATTCTCAAGGTGCATGCAGTAACGCTGGGATCCCACGGGGACACAATGGTTCCGGTCCCGTCGCTGTGCACTGTTGACGACAAGCCGCTTACAGACGTGCTTAGCGCCGAAGCGATTGAGGGCATTGTTGACCGAACTCGCAACGGCGGTGGCGAGATTGTTGCCTACCTGAAAACAGGTTCGGCCTATTACGCACCGTCTGCAGCTGCGGCTTCGATGGTGAAAGCCATCGTGACCCAGGCTGGCACCACGATGCCGGTGTGCGCATGGATGGACGGCGAGTATGGCATAAAAGGTGTGTATCTCGGCGTCGTCGCAAAGCTTGGCGCACGTGGTGTGGATGAAATTGTCGAGCTTGACCTCACCGCAGACGAGTTGTCCTCGCTTCAGGAGGCAGCTGTTGCGGTTGCTCAGAAGGTGACTGACCTCGACAACCTCGGTTGAGGTATTGCAGGTTCCGAAGGTTGTTTGCTGATGAGGGCGACGGTTCACGCTGGGTTGGCGCCAGCGCCTTCGAAGTCCCTGGCGTAGGCCTCGGCAGCGTCCTGGATTTCTTTTGCGGATTGTTCAGCAGCTGCTCGCTGTTTCTTTGCCCGGGCAAGCGCCGCAACGATGTCACGACGGTTTGCCCACAGCCCAACCGCTCCGATCCAAAAGACGAACGCACCAAAACCCGCCAGCCACCATCCGGGCGCTGCCTGTGTGTCCTTGTATGACGCCGCTATGTCAGTGAGGCCACTCTCCTGAACGGTCATGAGCTGAATGTCAATCAGTGATTGACGAATGGCACCAGCGGACAGCATCACGACTATCGACACAAGGATGCCAGACAGAATGATCATCCGGTTCGCTCCCATGGTCAACGGTTGTGCTGCCATAGAAATCGCACCGAGTGCGGACATCGTGATGAGCACAAGTCCCCAAGCGGTGATTGTCACGGGCGTGTCGACCAGCGTCGTCCTGAAGAGAAGGAACACGGCAATGAAGAGCGGAATGAAGATTGGCAGCGCCCGCTTGAGCCATCCGACAGATTCACCCAGCGTTCCTCGAAGTCCGAGCGAAATCGAGCCTGCAATGAGTACGGAGAGCGCAACATTCATTGGCGGTTGCAACGTGAGGGTTATGTCGTCGGTGACATACCGCATGGCAAACCCCGCCGAGGCGAGAATCACGTATGCGACGATCACCGCGGATCCTGTCGCGTTCATCGAGCGATCAGAGGCGGTCAGCATGCCGGCGACGAGAAGTAGAACTGCAGCTACGACAAATATCTCCCCATGGATCGTGTCGAAGCCTCGTATGCTCCACGGTTGGACGAGGTAGGTATAGGCAGGTTTCGTCCTCGCGTACTCCCACACATAGGACGAAATCATGATCATGGGTCCGAGGGCCAGCGCGATCTTTGTCCAATTTCTCTTCACCTGATGCCTCCGATACGCCAGATACTTTACCCCGTTTTAGTTCGTGCGGCCGTTCAACTCCGGCTATTGTTGTGAAAGGGACAGGTTCTGGGTAGAGTTACACCCATGTTATTCGACCCACGGACTTCGTGGACAGAGGAGGTTTCCCAATGAACAAGGGCGAACTGATTGAGGCGGTGGCTCGCAACACAGGTGAGTCAAAGGCCTTGACCGACAAGATGGTCAACGAGATGCTCGACGTCATCGTCGGCGCAGTCGTAAGCGAGGGCAAAGTACAGATCACAGGTTTCGGAACGTTCGAGGGTCGCGACCGTGCGGCACGTACGGCTCGTAACCCACAGACTGGCGAGCCGATCTATGTCAGAGCGACGCGAGTCCCGGCATTCAAGGCTGGCAAGGCGTTCAAGGACGCTGTTAGACCCGGCTGAGCCAGCCGAAGACGAGAGACAAGAGGGTGCCCGCTTGGGTGCTCTCTCGTCGCGTACCACTCGATTCGCAATGACCCGTGGCTAGTACTCGATGTCGAGGCCGGATAGGACTCTGGCATATTCGTTGAGCACGTTCTGGTGCATCATGATCTTCGCCATGTTGCCGCCGACCTTGATTTTGCCGGTCATGAAAGCCATCTGGACGTTGAGTTCTCCCTTTGAAATCGCCTGGGACGTTTCGTAGTCCGATCCAACAGTCACATCAGCACCTTGGAGAGATCCGAGTCCGGTCTCCACGTTTCCGTCCGCGACCTTGAAGTAGTAGGTCACGTCTCCGCTTTCGATACCAGTGACGTCAAATTGCACAGACAGCTCGACGTTTGCTATCGCGTCACTGAATCCTGGATCGGCGCTCAACGCCTCGCTGGCTGCGGTGAAGTGGTCTTCGCTTAGAAACGCAATCACAGTT
>SMXV01000017.1 GCA_004356175.1 Acidobacteriota bacterium | reverse complement strand
GTGGACGTGGCGGCGGCGACCGATGCCGTCTGTGCAGTGGCGCCCTCCGAGATGACTGTGACGATCTCAGCGTCGGTCGTTCCCGTTTCGATGACGACGTCTGCTCCGCCATGCGATGTGGTAAAAAAATGAAAAGTGATGACAATCCGGTCACCGGCAGACCCGGCGGCCCAGTTTTTGGTTGGGATAGTGAAGTTGTGGACACCCGTCGATCCTAAAGTTTGAAAAGAAGTAGACGAGGTGTTCTCTTGAAAGCCACAGCTTGAGCTAACCCTCTCAGCAGCCACAGCCAAGTCCATGTTCATGTCAGAGGTAGTGACGTTGACCTCTACCGTGATGACACCGGTTTCCCAGTCCGCGTTGTTAGGAACTCCTGTAGGGGTTACGGCTTGACCGACGTCGATGGGACCACCTTGCGTGGCGTTGACGCTGATAGAGTTAGAGGCCTCTGTGCCAGCAGAGAGAACCTTGTTAAACTCTTGCGCGGAATTGCAGTCAGAGTTCGCGATCTTGAGAATGTAGGTGGGCATTTAGGGGCGTTCGTAGTCGTCTATGACAACCCGACGTATCCGCTCGCTGATCTCTCCCGACGTCCACCGTCCACGCTTGAAGTCTTCACTCGTCAACCTCGGATAGCGACCGAGATTATCTTGAAGCGTGTCGTTGTTGGAGCCGAAGAGTTGATTCCCGTCCGAGAAGTAGAGGTCTTGTCCGTGGTGGATTGACCTCGTAGGTCGGCCTTGGCCGTCTGTCTTGTCCTCGTACAGCAAGACCCTGATAACGCCGTCACCCGGCGCATCTCTCCATGAGCCCATCCTAGAGGAATAGACGGACTCGTCGTCGTAGAAAATCTTCCAACCCGTGATGCTCGCCATTATCCACCGAGCGTGAAGAAACCTTCCGTCGCCGAGAACTCCACCGTCACGTCTCCGCCGTTTGTCTGCAAATTAGACGAGAAGTCGTAGAACCCGATCGGCGTCGAAAGCGCGTCACTCGTAACGAACTTGAAGATCATCGCACCCGTGAGCAGGTCGTTGTCCAGCGCCGTCCATGTTGGATCGGTGGCGTCTATCTCCCCTTGGTCCGCTGTGTCGTCCTTGGTGGCGGCGGTGACGGTTAGGGTGAGACGCCCACTCGCGCCCTGGCCGGTGTAGGTCCCGTCCGCTGCCTCGGTGAACGCACCGTCACTCAGCACCGCCGCGACGTCCGCGAGGTTTTTATGCGCGGTGAGCAATACGGCCGGACTCGTCGTAAAGAGCAGGATACGGAGAACGTCCCCGAACATGTCAAGAGTCGCGTCCAGGAGCTGCTTTTTCGGTTCGTTGAATACGTTAGCCATGGTATTTTTCCTTTATTGGTTGACTGACTTTTTCCCTACGATCAGAACTCCGCGTCAAGGGTTAGTCCTGTCCATACTATATCATTCGAAGCGGACGGAGCACTCACGTTGTCGCCTGTTATGTTGAATATCTTGTCAGATTTTACAATGGTAAAGACGGACAGATCAAGATCATCAGCACCGCGCTCGGCAAATAGTTCTTTGACCTCGGATGAGTCATCTGGATTGAAAGCGGTTTCTGTCGGGGCTTTGAACATCGTCACAGGGAACACCAAGCGCAGCAATATCTGATCTGTACCTGATGCGCTGGCCGTTCCAGATAGCGCCTGCTGAGTTCCAGCACCTCTGCGTGCGTCCTCTCCCTCTTCGAACGTGGTAAGGAACCACCGCTGGCATTTTGTCAGTTCCTCTGCGTAGGTTGGAGGCTGGAAGTTTCCTGCCACTGCACTGTTTTCAACACGCACGCCTGCGATGCTGAGCGTTTCGGTGATAGCGAACACGCTGTCTGCGATGATCAAAATACCGATATTGTTCACGCCACCAACTGCGCTGAGATCCTCATCCTCCATGGTGTACCGATCCCATGAGGATGTGATGGCGATCTGTCCAGAATCAGCAAGGACGTTCCAGTTCGCTGCCAGAGTAGGAGCATTACCAATCGTCCCCCAGTCTGCAATCACGTCGGTCGTACCAATAGCGACGTCATCTGCGGCTCCGGTGAATCCGACGATCATGAAGCGTGCGTTCACCAGAGTTCCACTGCCCTTCAGGTTGACACCCATCGAAACGGATGAGGAGTCGATAAGCGCTCGGGAGTCCCTGTGTTCCATGGCCTGGAAGACCGCGAACTTGTCGTTGGAGGTGTACGCGATGTTCGACGTCATTAGCATGGCGGCGTAGAACCCTGTCGGCGGGGAGGTGATGTCCCGAGAAACAACCACCATATTGTCGGTGTCAGTGGCACCAGTTCCGGAGAGCAGCTTCCACCGATCCGCCGTGTAGTTTCCGTGGTCGTTGGTGTAGATCCGTCCATCAATAACTGAGTCGTCGAAGACCAGACCGCGCTGCCAGACATCGAATCCGCCATTGATAACGACATTCTTTCCAGCCGCCGAAGCACCCGTGACAAGATCAGCAGCGTGCAAACCGTCTACCGTATCGGCATCGAACCCATTCCCATCTCCCTGGTCCAGCAGCGCACCATCACCAAGGTCGTCGATGGTCGGAACCTGCGGAGGAAACTGCCCGGTGGTCGTACCGGTCGGGTAGTAGGCTGTCTTCTCCAGAGCATCACGCATCTTGGAGATTTCGATGGAGTTGGTCGATGTGTCCAGATCGGACCCGTCATCCACCGTGATGGTGATGATCGTATTCGGCGTGGAAAAGCTGCTGCTGACTACGAACCCGAACTGCGGCGAGGCACCACCAGTGAACTTCGCCCTGGACCCGCTCGGGAACCGGTTCTCTCCAGCGGTGGACAGGTCAGTGACCTGAGCATCGTCTGGAACGAGAATGATAGTGGTGGGTGTATTGTCGCTCGCTGTCCAGGAGTTACCAGTGGTGACGTAAACCTTGATCCACTCACCGGCCGCGTAGTCTTTTCGGGTAGCGGCCATGTTCTCGCGGGCAGAATCGTTCACCCCTGAACGAGCCATCCCTTCGGGCCACCCATTGGGAGACGTCTCTGAGTTATCGTTCGCTACCGCGCTCCAGTTTTTAACGTCTGCCATCACTTCGGCCTCACCCTGAAGAGTGTGTAACGAGAGTCAGTTGTCCCCTTGACGTCTAGCCCGAGAGTCCCTGTCGTCATAGCGATAGCCATGTAAACGTCATCTCCAGATGCAGGAGTAAATTCTACTTGCGGGAGGATGCACTGCCAAGAGTCGCCAACGTCCACATCTGGACCCAGCGTGCCGCCCATCATGGTTATGAGACCAGTACAGATTAAAGTGTCATCTGTAATTGTCGCTAAAGAATTTGTGCCATGCCAAAGTGAGATGATCACCGGGTTGATGTTGGAGTCTGCCTCCCATTCTCCAGACACCATCGCTGACTCCACCTCCCACACCCGTATGCCGTCAGCATGCGCTCCGATGGCTTCCAGCATATCGCTCCCAGCTCCATCGGTGATCAGTTGCTCAGTAGTAGTCAGGCTTAGGCCATCCGCTGAATCTTCAAGAACGTGGACAAGAACTGATCCGTTAAAGCCACCTCGCTCTCCGGTCCTCGTACCGGAATCGTTGACATGAAGCACGCTGATATTATTCGTCAGGTTGTCCAAAAGCTGAACATCCGTGGCGCTGTTCACCGTGATCCCATCAGAGGTGAACGTGTCGATGGTGTTACCGGAAACCATCGTATCTTCTGCGGTAGACGACAGCGTGATCCCATCTATTCCATCGGTCATCAGGTTTCCGCTGATCTTGTTACGCTTTCCGGCATCAGTAATTGGGAACGGGCAGCCATCAAAGGTGTTCCCGCTGACGATGCAGTCTTCGGAAGAAGCCTCTAGCCTGATCGCGTGCTGGCAATTAAGGAAGTTGCAGCCAGTGATGATGTGACGCTCGCATATGTTACCACTGTTTTCGACCTGGACTCCCTCTGTTCCGGCTCCAGTAAGCAAGAACATGCAGGCAGAGATCGTTGTGTCTCGTCCACGCACATAGATCCCGCGTGCATTGAGTCCTGTGCCTTCGAAACGACACCCGATAATCGTCGTCTCCTTGCCTGACGCGTCGTTTGGAGACCCAGCAGTCTTGATCTTGGTGGTGATTCCTACCTGCGCATCTGATGGGTGATCCATGCCGATGAACGAGCAGTCTGTGATTTTCCACCTACCAGCGGGTCGGATACCTGCGGCGGTTGCTGTGTTCTGGGCGTTGACATTATCGAACGTGCAACGGCTGACATAAATCTGGTCAACATTATTACCGCCGTCTGTCCCGTTAATTCCATGCTTCCCAATGTCTTTGAACTGGCAATCAGAGATCCATACCTTATTACAACCACCCTGAACTTCTATGCCATGACTCCAGGTATCGTTGAACCCGCATTTCAGTATCCAGACGTTTCTGATGTTGCCGCCAACCTGGACTGTCGGTATTCCATCATGGAGAGCAGTCATCGCTGCAGAATTTCCATCGAAGATTATTTCTTCAAAGATCGTATTGACTTCGATCACCGCTGCAAGATTGTCCTGAAGTTGAAACATCGGAAAACCATCAAGAGCAGCATCCGCTCGCAAGATGGCACCACGGCCAATGATGCGAATTTTCCCTTCGCTGAAACCGTGTCCAATATCAATCTGCTCGCTCATGACGTAGGTTTCGCCAGCTTCCAGGATGATGACACCGCCCTTGTCAGACTCCAGTGCATCAATAGCGACCTGAATCGCTGCAGATGTCAGGGTGGTGACGCGGACGAAGATGTCATCCAGGAACACAGAAGAGCTGATGTTTGGTGAGTGATGCAGTTCAACCAGGGTTGGTGTAGTGGGAACTCCGGTGTGGCCTACGAACTCATTCAGTTCGACCTGTGTGTCCGGGACTCCGAAATCCGAATCGACCACCGTGGCGTAGACCGGAGATGGCGTGCCGCCAGTCATCTTAACGCGTCGGCCAACGGTGAAATACTGGGTGGCGTCCTGGCCCACAATGTCCAACTGAGTCGCGTTGATACGAGTGATCGTCGCGTTGACGGTTAGGTTCAACCACTCCGGGTCATCATAGAATCGGCGCAACGCACCCATGTCGGCACGTGCAGCATTGTTTACGTCAGAGCGTGCCATCCCCTCAGGCCATCCACCCTCTTGCGGCGTGAAGCTGTTAGACGCGTCGGTCTTTTCCCACTCTGCTAGTTCTCTAATTGCCACTGGCACGCCTTCCTTCAGCCTTGTCTGCGTATTTCTTCTTCATTCTAGCTGCGCGTTCGTTGATCTTCTTCATCATCCTGTTTCGTTTTGCCTTCAACTTGTTGATAGTTTTATGACGCTCCTTTGGTGTATCACCAGGATCTGC
>SMXV01000016.1 GCA_004356175.1 Acidobacteriota bacterium | reverse complement strand
TCCCTGTTCGTTGCCACCAAACCTGAGTACGGGTACCTATCATCATCATTGGTAAAAGAAGTTGCGCGTCTTGGCGGTTCGGTCGACGAACTTGTGCCGGAACCGGTCGCCAAAGCGTTGAAGGAGCGTCTGTCGTGAGTGATCAACCCGAAGTTCAGCCGCCCGCATCTCCCCAGCCAGGGCGCCTCGCAGAGCTTCTCGAGGAACTCATCTTTGAAGTTGAAAATGCGCGGACGGTGCCGCTGTCCAGCAATGTGATGGTCAGCCAGGAGGACATGCTCGACAGGCTACATGAAGCCGCTGAGGAGTTGCCGGAAGAACTTCGGTCGGCGCGCTGGATGGTGCGTGAGCGCGAGTCGTACATTTCTCGTACCAATGAGCGGGCACAGGAGCTTGTTGCGAAGGCTCGGGCCGAGTCGGAACAGCTCATTTCTGACAACTACATCGTGCAGGAAGCTGTTGAGGAAGCAAACTCTCTCGTCCGGAACGCCGAAAACGAGGCCAGACGTATTCGTCTCGAAGCAGAGGACTACGCAGAACGCCACCTCGCCGAGGCCGAAACCATCCTTGGCGAACTCTACCGCTACGTCACAGAGTCAAGAGCCGAACTGCACCAAGCACTGCCCCCCGCCGAGGAGCCGCCCATCTCGCAGTAGGAAGAAGAGTCCCTAGGCCAAATAGCACTCTCCCTCCCTATCCTTACTCCATGGATCCCAACCCTTTTCTTCTCAACATTGCTGACCTGTTGGGTAACGAAGCTTCGTCGCGTCCAGTGACGATTACCTCGGGTGTTGACTGGAACGTCGAGTTGATTCGGCTTGTTGAGGATCCGCCGCTTGTTGCGGATCTCATGTTGCATCCCGTGTCGAAGGGCATCGCGGTGACGGGCCGTGTGCAGTTCACAACGGCTGACACCTGTTATCGCTGTCTCAGGGAGACCCTCTCTGACCGCGACGCTGCCGTCGGTGCGCTATTTGACAGCAACAACGACGACGATGAGACGTACCCTCTCGGTGTACATGACATTGATGTGTTGCAGATGCTTCGCGACGAGGTGCTGTTGTCGCTCCCGATTGTTGAGGATTGTGGTGACGAGTGCCCCGGAGTGGCGAGTAGCGCACAAACGGACTTGAATACAGAGTCCTCAGGTGACATCGGTGAGTCGCGCTCGCCCTTTGCGGTTTTGGAAAACCTCCTCGGTCCCGGGGATTCAACGGAATAGGATTTGATATGGCTGTACCAAAAAAGAAGATGTCGCGGTCGCGCACTCGGCGTCGGAAGGCACAGTGGAAGGTCGCGAGGCCGACCATTTCGCGTTGCCCCCAGTGCAGCTCCCCTCATCTTCCGCACCGTGCGTGCAAAACCTGTGGCACGTACAAGGGTCGTGAAGTGATCTCGGGTTCATAGTTCGTATGCCACTGATAGCCGTCGACGCTATGGGGGGCGATACCGCTCCACGTGAAGTCGTCGAAGGCGCAATTCTCGCGGCTCAGGACGGAGCACGACTTGTTCTTGTTGGTGACGAAACCCAGATAGCCGAGATTCTTGCCGATCGCGGCGACGGAATCGCCGTCCGCCAGGCGTCCGACGTCATCACCATGGACGATGACCCGTCACGGGCGATCAGGGACAAGAAGGATGCGTCAGTCGTTGTCGCTGCCCGAATGGTCGCCGCTGGCGAAGCGCAGGGCATGGTGTCTGCTGGGTCGACAGGTGCAGCCCTTGCGTCTGCAGC
This sequence comes from Acidobacteriota bacterium, assembly GCA_004356175.1. Taxonomy (GTDB): domain Bacteria; phylum Actinomycetota; class Acidimicrobiia; order Spongiisociales; family UBA5794; genus B3-G11. The sequence goes on along the minus strand of SMXV01000016.1, from coordinate 3,597 downwards.
ACTGATTATCGGTCGGTTGCCCGGCGTATCAAGGCCTGGAATCGCGTCGATATTTCCCACAGGCCATGTGATTATCGATGTCGGTGCCAACATCGAGTGCAAACCGGAACACCTCCTGCAATTCGCAGTGATGGGTCGTGCCATCTCCACTGTGTACCAGGGCGTGGAAGACCCGAGAATCGGCTTGCTCAACATCGGCGAAGAGGCATCAAAGGGACGCGAACTTGAAAGGGATGCGTTCGAACTGTTGGAAGCAAGCGCAGCGTTGAACTTCATCGGAAACGTCGAGGGACGCGACCTGGCGACGGATGTGGTGGATGTCATCGTAACTGACGGCTTCACCGGGAACATCCTCCTCAAGACGGGGGAGGGCACGGGCAAGGTCATTCAGCAGATGATTCTCGAAATTCTTGCCGACCCAAAATACGTCGATGCTGTCCAGGACCTCATGCCAGCCTTCCTGGAGATTCGCAGCAGGTTGAGTGCAGAGACGGTTGGCGGCGCACATCTCGTCGGAACGAAAGGCGTCGTTGTCATAGCTCATGGGTCGTCTTCTCGTATAGCGATCAGGAACGCGATCCTGATCGCGTCCGAGGGTGCCGAGAACGATCTCGTTGGCAGGGTGACCGCAGGAATCGCGGCAGCGGTTCATTGATATGGGCACCGACGAGCCAACGATCGATGTTGTGGAGCGTCGGATCGGCTACGAGTTCAACGATCGGGCCTTGCTGGCCACTGCCCTCACGCACTCGTCGTACGCATCTGAGCGCGACGTCGATTCCTATGAGCGACTTGAGTTTCTCGGAGATGCCATTCTCGGGATGGCCGTCACCGTCGAGATTTACTTGGCACGTGAGGACGCCCCTGAGGGAGACATGACGCGCATCCGTGCGTCGATCGTGGACGAAACGACGCTTGCGTCTGTTGCGCGTGTCATCGGGCTATCCGAGGCCGTCCAGCTTGGAGTCGGTGAGGAGCGCGGTGGTGGTCGCCAACGTTCCTCGACGTTGGCTGACATCGTTGAGTCGATTATCGGCGCCGTGTATGTGGACGGTGGCGTGGACGCCGCGTTCGGTGTTGTGGAGCGACTCATGGGTGACGCAATCAACCGGAGCCTCGACTCGCTCGGTGTGAAGGACAGCAGATCCAAGCTTCAGGAACGGCTCGGCAAGACCGGCAGGTCCGTGGTCTTCACCTATGAACAGAGTGGTCCCGACCACGACCCTGTGTTCACCGCCGCGGCGGTCGTGGACGAGGTTGACGCTGGCAGCGGGTCTGGACGCTCGAAGAAGGCGGCCGCCATCGCCGCTGCACGCGACGTCCTCGACTCCATGGATCTGTAACAGGCAACGCGTTGCGCAACGTATTACACGTGTGTAACTCACTCTGGTAGCCTGTAGACCGTGAAACTGAAGCATCTGACACTGCGGGGGTTCAAGTCGTTCGCCGACAGGACGCGCCTCGATTTCTCGACAGGTGTAAATGTCGTCGTTGGCCCGAACGGTTCTGGCAAGTCCAACATTCTTGACGCCATTGCGTGGGTGATGGGCACACAGGGCACAAAGTCGCTGCGCACCGAGAAGATGGAAGATGTTGTGTTTGCTGGCACGGCCACCCGACCTGCCCTGCCGCGGGCTGAGGTTACGCTTACGTTTGCCAACGATGATCAGACAATGCCGCTCGACCTCGCGGAGATAACGATTACACGACGGCTGTATAGGGACGGAACGTCGGAGTACGAACTCAACGGTGTGCCCTGTCGGTTGCTCGACATTCAAGATTTGCTTTCTGACGGTGGGATTGGCAGACACCAGCATGTACTGGTTAGCCAGGGCCAGGTTGGGGATGTTCTCAACGCCAGCCCAGACGATCACCGTGCTGTGATTGAAGAAGCCGCAGGTGTGACAAAGCATCGCGGCCGGAGGGATAGGGCGTTGAGAAGGCTTGAGCGCACTGACGTTGACGTTGAGCGGCTCAACGACATTCTTTCTGAGAAACGAAAGATGATGCGTCCGCTCAAGCGTCAGGCGAATGCTGCGGAACGCCACGACTCGGTGAAGGACGAGGCTCAGGCGCTACGGCTCTGGTTCGGGGGCGAGGAGTTGAGAGGCATCACGGGACGTCAGAAGTCTGCTGGTGATGAGAGAGAGAGTGCGCATACTGATCGTGCGGAGTCCGACTCTGAGCTGGAGCAGCTCAGAGGTTCGCTCACATCGATGCGAGCGAACGCCGGAACTGTCGGTCAGAACCTTGAGCGCGATACAGCAGCAGCAGCGCGCCTCGAAACAACGAGAGAGCGTCTTCGTAGGATCTCGGTCGTGGCAAGGGAGCGTTCGCAAGCGATTTTCGCGAGACGCGAGGGGGCAGACGAGCGCCGTGAGGATCTTGAGACCGAATCGGTTCAGCTCAAGAAGGACATTGCCACCGCAGCGACTGAGGAAGCTGGTGCGAAACACCAGTCGGAAATCAAGGAGACTGCCCTTGGCGCTCTTGATGAGGAGGAGCGCACTCTCGCAGAGCAGATTCAGCTGCCCGTTGAGAGCGTCGTGGCAACACTCAGGGGAGACCTTCGGGCTCTTGGGACAGCGGACAAACGCGATGGAGCTGAACACGCCCAGACGGCAGCGCGAGTAGCCGCGGTTGACGAACGCATCACCCACGACCGAGCAGAGATCAGTCGCGTAGGGGACACGATCAAGTCGACAGATGTCGAGGTAACAGGTCTTCACGACCAATACCTGATCCGCACAGAAGAACGAATTGCAAAAGAAACGTCATGGAGCGAGACAGACGCAGAGCTGAGTGAGCAGCGCATCACGACCGTTGCGGCACGGGCCCGCGCCGAGGCACTTGAGGCTGCGGTCGACGGCATGGCCGACCCGGACACGATGGCTCTTGCACAGCAGTCTGATGGCATTGTGGGTTCCGTGGTTGCGAGGCTTGACGTACCGACAGACATGGCCGCCGCCGTTGATGCGGCTCTTGGTGATTGGTCGAACTCGTACCTCGCCACAGACGGAGAATCGCTGGTTGGAGCGGTCGACTCGATCAAACGAAGTGGCAGCGGTGGTGTGTCCTTCGTCGTAACAAACGAGCATTCAATCGAACAGGCAACGGAGACGGCAAGAACCTACGGCGTTGACAGGCTCGTTGATCTGCTCGGACCGGCTGCAGATCGCAGCCTTGCGGACTCAATCATTGGAGACGTCGTCCTTGTGCAGGGTTGGAAATCTGGGTGGGAGATCACACGAGCCCATCTCGACGTGCGCATCGTCACACCAGAAGGCGACGTCATCACCAGCAGCGGAATGCATGTGGCCCAGCCAGATGGCGCAGGACCAGCGGCCCTTGAAGCAGCAAATGTCTCCCTTGAAATAGCCGAACGGGATCTGTCAGCGCTTGAGAGTCGTGTTGTCCCCGTTCGTAGAGAATTTGATGTTTCGCTCGACGCTGAGCGCCAGGTGCTTGAGCAACTTGAGGCTGCTGAAGCAAGGCTTGCGGGTTTGACAGAGGCTCTGGGTCTCAGCGACAGATCGCTTGCTGCGTCCACAGCCGAGCATGACCGACTTGCCCAACGCGTTGAGGCACTCACCGGTG
>SMXV01000015.1 GCA_004356175.1 Acidobacteriota bacterium | reverse complement strand
GACTTCTTGCTCTGACTCGTAGAGAATCCGTTCGCGAATCATCTCGGCGGCCATGAATCGCTCTGGTTGGTCGGTGAGGGCGTCTTCGGGGTAGAAGGCGGGAGCTTCGGGTAGCCGGGCCAGGATCAGATCAACGAGGGGCTTCAGGCCATCGCCCGTCAGAGCTGAAATGGGAATAAACTCGTCGAAGTTGTGAATCTCTTGCAGCTCCGCGATGCGCGGCAGAACCTCGTTCTTGTTTTTGAGCCGGTCGACTTTGTTAATGCAAAGGATCGAGGGGACCTTGGCGCGTGCGGCTGTTTCGACAGCGGCGATATCACCAGGCCCGGTCGGTTTGCTGGCGTCCACGAGGACGAGCAACACTTGGCACCCGTCGGCGGCGCGGCCGACCTCTTTCATCATCCGTTTGCCCAACTCCTGCCTGGGGACGTGGATGCCTGGCGAGTCAACGAAGACGATCTGGCCTTCGGGGCGTGTGACGATGCCTTGAATGGCGTCCCGAGTCGTCTGCGCTTTGGGGCTCACGATGGAGACCTTGCTGCCCACCAAGGCGTTGAGTAAAGTGGACTTACCGACGTTGGGTCGGCCGAGAATGGCTACGAATCCGGACTTCACGTTATCCCTTTGAACTAGCGGCACCTGGGCTGGTCTGGCCGCTTTCCGTCCGGAGAACTCGAACCGTGCGGACTTTCCGGTTGTCGGCGCTGAGCACCTCGACGGAGATGCCATCCACTTTCAAGATAGCGCCGACCGACGGGACTTGTCCGAGATGTTCGCATACTAGGCCGCCGATCGTGGTGGACTCGGTATCGTTGTCGGGGCGGAAGCCCACCAACTCTTCGAGGCGATCCAGGTCGAGATTGCCGGATGCTACGAACGACTTGTCGGGGTACTCCACGACATCGCGATTCGGGTCGGACTCATCGCGAATCTCGCCGACGATCTCTTCGATCATGTCCTCCATCGTGACGAGGCCAGCGGTCTGGCCGTATTCGTCGATCACGATCGCGATTTGAGCATTGGTCTCCTGCAGTTCGCGGACCAGATCACGAATCGACTTGGTCTCGGGGACCATCGCAAGGGGGCGTACCAGTTCACGAACCTGCATGGTTTCGCGGCGGTCTTTCTCGATCTCCAAGGTGTCGCGGCTGTGGACGAATCCGAGTACGTTATCGATGTCGCCTTCGTAAATAAGAATCCGCGAGTACTCTTCTTGGATTAACAGTTGCCGCAGTTCCTCGACGCTCGAACTCGCTTCGAGCGAGACGATGCTCGGTCGAGCCGTCATGACCTCGCGGACCGTCTTGTCGCCGAACTCCACTACGGACTGGATGAGTCTCCGGTCTTCCTCCTCAATGAGCCCCTCTTCTTGTCCCGCATCGAGTAGCGCGTCAAGTTCGCCGACATCGTCGCTTTCGGCGTCGTCGGTTTTCCCCTCGCCCAATTCGGCGATGGAGGCGACGAAATCAATCAGTAGAACTACCGGTTGAATGGCGATCGCGAGGAGTCTTGCGATCGGAATGAACGGAACGGCCCAACGGCCAGCAGTTCTGGTCACCAGCAGGTTAGGAACTATGTGAGCGAAGACGACGAGGGCGCCGAAGGCTATTAGCACGACCTCCACCAAGGCAATCGTCGGTTCGACGTGGGGGGAGGCCAGTAGCGTCGCGTCGACCGTGAGCAGGATCAGGCTCGCTTGGCGTACCAGGGAGTAGCGGCGTACGCCCTCCCTTTCCTCCATCCTCAGCAGTGGTAGTAGGTGATCATCGGAGAAGGCCAGTGCCTTTGCTCCGGCGTGTGGTCGGAGTCGTAACGCCTCGATGAACAGCGTATTGAGATACGACGACAGTACGAGGACGGCGCAAAGCAAGACGGCGACGATGAGTTCGATGATCAACATGCATTGACCCTCTCGACGAGCCCGCTCTGGAGCCCGTAGCGTTTCCGAAGGTTCGTCTCAAGCTCTCGCATTTCGCCGTCATCGGTCTCGTGGTCGTGTCCCATGAGATGGAGCAGACCGTGGAGCGCGAGCGTTTTGAGTTCGTCTTCGATACTGAGCTGGAACTGCCTGGCTTGCTGTTGGGCACGACCGGCAGCGATCAGAATATCGCCGAGGCGGTCGTCTTCGCCATCAGGGAACGACAGCACGTCGGTGGTCTTCGAGATGCCACGAAACCGGCGATTCGCATCGCGGACAACGTCGTCGGAGCTGACCAAGACAGCAAACTCTCGGCGTTTAGCCAGGTCAACGGCGATGTGGTCGAGGAACTCGACGACCGTCTGATCGTCAATGGGAACCTTATGCTGGCGATTCTGATACCAACAAGGCCCGTCGCTGGAGTCTGTACCCATGGAGCTCTATTCGCTGGTTGACGTGGGCGGCTGACTGTTGTGGCCGACGCCTCCCTTGGCGGGGAATAGGCTTTTCTGATTATATCGCTCGTACGCACGCACGACTCGCTGGACGAGGTCGTGTCGAACGACGTCGCGGTCGTTGAAGTACTGAAACGAGATGCCTTCAACCCGAGGTAGTACGTCAACTGCGTCGAGCAGCCCGCTTCGTCTACCTACCGCTAAATCGATTTGGGTGACGTCGCCCGTAATGACAGCCCGTGAGCCAAAGCCCAGGCGGGTGATGAACATCTTCATCTGCTCGACGGTGGTGTTCTGAGCCTCGTCGAGAATAATAAAGCTCTCGTTGAGCGAGCGTCCTCGCATGAAGGCAAGCGGTGCAATCTCAATCACATTCTTTTCGATCAGACGCTCGACGCGGTCGGGCTCAAGCATATCGTGCAACGCGTCGTAGAGCGGCCGCAGATAAGGGTCGACCTTCTGTTGTATGGTGCCCGGCAAGAAGCCCAAGCGTTCTCCGGCCTCGACGGCGGGGCGAGTGAGCACGATGCGACGGACCTGCTTGCTCAGTAATTGCGAAACCGCCTGCGCGACCGCCAAGTAGGTTTTTCCGGTACCGGCTGGCCCAATGCCAAAGACCATGTCGCAGCGGTCCATGGCCTCGATGTAGCGCATCTGGTTTAGACCGCGCGGTGCGAGAACTTTCTGGCCAACCGATCTCTGCCGACTAGCAGCTACCAGCTTGAGAAGAGAGACCTCGGGATCTTCCGATAGGACGCGCAGATAGCTCTTGATATCGACTTGCGAGAACTTATTGCCTTCTCTAACGAGCGTCTCGTAGTCGTTGAGGATGTCGCGAACGCGAAGGACCGAGGTCTTCTCGCCGGTGACTTCAAGAGCATCTTCGAGAACATGGGTCGTTACTCCGAGTTCCGCTTCAAGAAAACGGATGTTCTCGTCGTGGGTGCCAAAAAGCGGTTGGAGTCCGTGAGTGAGGTTGACTGCGACTGTTGTCAAGGTTGGCGAAACGCTCGTGGGGAGCTATCTCTTGCCCCGACTATAGCCGAGGCCCTGTAGGGCGTCAATCGGCGGTACCGCCTGGCGAGCGGGACGGCTCAAACAAAAGCTTGGCTGCGGCATACACAGCTTCGAGGCAGGGCACGGAGACGTGATGACGGTGTGCTAGCTCAATCGCAGCCCCAGTGAGAGAGTCCAATTCAGAACTCCGCCCCGACTCTAGGTCCTGCAACATCGACGGCTTGTGAAAGCCTGCTTGTCGCGCACCTTCGAGACGCTTGTCCGGCGTGACGCCAATCCGCACGCCGACGGCGAGTGCGGTTTCTGAGACTTCAGCCATCGCGCGGAGAATTATCTCCCGGGTCGGCGGGAATTCCGTCATCTCTACCAGGGTTTTTCGGGTTAGCGCACTTAACGGGTTGAAGATCGCGTTACCGAACAGTTTCATCCAAAGCTCTTGCTGCACGGAGTTTCGGACGGGAGCCTGGATGCCGCCCGCGCGGAATGCTTCAGCCAGGGCCTTCACTCGTTCTGTCGCGGTACCGTCGGGTTCTCCTAGCGGTAGACGGATACCGTGCGTGTGCCGAACTACGCCCGGCTCGATGACGTGGCAGCTCATGTACACGACCGAACCGATGCACTGCTCGGGCGGCATGTGTTGCGCGATGACTCCTCCAGGATCCACGGATTCGAGACGTGCGTCGACACCCTCGGCTGCATGGAAGTACCACCAAGGCAGCCCGTTTTGCGTGCTGACGAAAGTTGTACTTTCTTTCACCAACGGTGCCACCCGTGGTGCGATCGCCGTCAGGGCGTGAGCCTTGACTCCCAAGATGAGGTAGTCAACGGGGCCGATCGTGGCCGGGTCGTCGGTGGATTCGAGCTGATAGGTGTTATCGCCGAACTCATCGCTAACGATGCGGAGACCGCTGTTCCGAATCGCCGAGAGGTGCGCCCCTCTGGCAATCAGGGAGACCTCCCAGCCAGCTTCTGATAGACGAGCGCCAAGCAGGGCGCCGATTGCACCCGCTCCGTAAATAGCAACTTTCATGAGTGAACCACCCTGACGTAGTAACCGATTCAGCCGCTCCTAACCAGTCAGCAGGGTCCAGACACCGTATTGGCCGTTCAGGCCGGTTGGATGAACGAACAAAGCCATAGCGTGGCGGAACGGCCAGATTAGCAAAAACGCTTGGGGGCTTGGATTCGAGTTGGTGCGGTTAGACGAACTCGACGCCAACCAGGTAGGAGGCACCGATTTGTACGCAATAGCGAATAGTGCCTGTCTTTGTGGTGCCGTTGTACTGCAGGCGGACGGATCGAATCTCTGGCGCGGGACGTGACAGCGTGAGCTGAACGCCATCAGTCGTCTCGTTGGTAACCCGCACTGGGCACCGTACTCGCGTAAGCCCCTCGACCCATTCGAGGTCGCCGGGGCTATTGCATGGAATACGTTCTTTGAAACGGCGGCTGTCGCCGGTGATCGACAGATGCAACCGATAACCGCCGCCGGTGGCGACGTATTCGTTGACGCTGCACCGCACGGCGCGACCGGCATCTTCGATCCAGACCGTCTCTTTGACGTCGACGTACTCGGGCGACCAGACTGTTGCGGAGTCCGGCTTTCTGTCTATGACTTGAACTTGGTGGCGCACTCGCCGACCTGCCCAAGAGGGCATGCTGAGAATGGCGACTTGAGCGTTTGGCTTGTCACTCGCAGCTGTCTTTGTTGCACTTTCGCCTTGAGCGAAAAGGCCTCGGATCATGCTGATTAAGTTGCGCTGCATTGAGCTTCCAGAGCGAAAACATCACTCCGTGGCTCTACTATGCAGCGGGTCTCAAGAACGGTCAATGGAACCGAGGTACGGCGATAGAAATCGACTGTACCAGAGGAGCTAGGGTGTTCTGTTTAAGGAGAGTTCCGAGCGGCGGAACTGTCTAGTAGTCGTCGTGGGTGACGAGGCCGTCGCGCATTTCGATTCGACGTTTCGAGACGAATTCGGCCGCCTCGGGGTTGTGCGTGATCATCAAGACAGTCTGGCCGAACTCTTCGTTGAGTTGTTTGAGTGTGTTGAGCACAAGTTCGGAGTTCGCCGTGTCGAGATTGCCGGTCGGTTCGTCCGCGAGAAGAATGCGCGGGTGATTGACGATTGCTCGAGCGATCGCGACACGCTGTTGCTCGCCGCCTGAGAGGGCGTAGGGCTTGTGATCAAGCCGATTAGAAAGGCCCAGGACCTTGACGACTTCTTTGAAGTAGTGGCTGAGTGGTTGATGGTTTCCAGCGATGTCGCGGGCGATTTCGATGTTCTCGCTAGCGGTGAGTGTCGGCAGTAAGTTGAACTTCTGAAACACGAAGCCTACCGCGTGCCTACGGAGTTCGGTACGTTGGCGCTCGGTCATTCCCGCCAGGTCCTGCCCTTCAATACGAACGATACCCGACGTTGGCGGAGTCAGACCGCCGACCACATGAAACAGTGTCGACTTGCCGGATCCTGACGGACCTAGAATAGCGATGAACTCACCGGGCTCCACTTTGAGGTCGACGCCGCGCAATGCGTGGACTTCGACGCCTCCCATATGGAATGTCTTCTTGAGAGCTTGGACTTCAAGTATTGGTTGAGAGGACACCGTTGTTACTTATTGTGCGCTCGCTTGCACGTCTAGCTGTTCTGAATCTCCGACACGTTCAATCTCGATGCCTGCTGGTGGTTCCAGCGTAAAAGCGTCCTCCGGCAGAGATTCGTTGATGCCGGGATCTCTGATTGTGATGGACACCCGATACCCGTCGAGAGGACGAGAAATATTGACTGAAGTTGGGTACGGCGCACCGTTTTCCTCCAACCATTGAGAGTATGTTGCGACGGTCACAATATTGCCCTGGCCGTCGTAGATCTCGAGTTGGTGTAGCTCCAATGTCGTCCGATCAAACCAGAGCTTACGAGTGATCACCTCGTGGTCGCCGACCTGTTTCCGAAACACCACGACATGGTAGAGCGTGCCACTTCTGATTTGGTTGTCCAACGCGGCTATCTCGTCGCTACGTGGAGGGGCAATAAGTAGTGGTTCCACGATGTGCTGGGGGCGGATATTCTCGATTCGCTTTTCTGAATGAGTTTCCAGCGAGGTCGGGCCCTGGATGAATCGTTTGTTCCACACCAGATAGACGCTGAACTCGTCAGCATCCGAAACCATGTCGAATGCCTTCTGATGGGTGACAGGGTACTGCGCCTGAATTCGGGCCTTCGCTGGCCGCTCCGCCAAGATGAACCCGCGAACGTCCTTCAGATTCGTGAGCCGATTCATGTCGTCGTTGAGGTACGACAGTCCAATGTCTACAGTGGCGCGCATGCTCTTGAGAGACTCGAAGCGCTCAAGTTGAGTCAGCAATTCCTCCAAGGTAGCCGTACGCGCAGCGAGTTGTGGCGGTTCGATCCGCTGAGTCCTCCAGAGGCAGCCCGAGCCAACCACAGCAAAAGCAAGCAGAAATGGTAGCCAAGGAGTTTTCAAGAGGGAAGGAATGGTCGGGGTAGAGCGACTCAATGCCACATTATAGCAATCACTTGGAGGTGCTTCGGCGCCGAAGGTCGACCCACGCTTCGAACAGTCCCGGAGCCTCGAGCCACACGCGAAACCATTGCTGGAGTTCCATTTTCTCCCGTCGCTTCTCCTCCGATAGGTTGGGACGTGCGAGCAAGAACGCCAGGCGCTTCTTGCTGTGCAGCACGGCACGGCGGCAGTCGAATGCGCGGTCTTGGTCGTTCGCTGATCGCGCCTTTTCGTACTCGTTCGCCATCTCGATCAAAGACTCCTGGGACGAGTCCAGATCGTGGATACGCACACGCCCTCTCAGATCGGGTGCGAATCCACCGATCGAACGGCTGACTGCGGTGTTGGTCGAGAGCAGAATATCGAGCAATCTCGCTGGGCTCGGAGGGCTACCTTCACGACGTGAAGAAACGAATCGTTGCAATTCGCCGAGGGACTCTTGCCTTATTTCTTCTTCGGCCCTGCCCGACAGGAATTCCTGCACCAGCGTCTCCACCGAAGGCCTCTTGCCCGGCTTCGGCACGGCTAGTCACCACCGGCTCGGAACTTCGCCACGGCACGATTGTGAGCAGTAAGTGAGACGGAGAACGTATGGCTTCCATCGCCGCTTGGGTTGGCGACGAAGAAAATATACTCAGACTCCGCAGGCGAGAGAGCAGCTCGCAGTGACGCGGCACCCGGACTGGCGATCGGCCCAGGCGGAAGGCCCCCGTGGAGGTAGGTGTTGTAGGGGTGCGGGTCTCGTAGGTCGCTTTCGTAGATGTTGCCTCGGTACCGACCTTCCAAGAGTAGGCCGTAGATGATCGTGGGGTCGCACTGCAGCAGTATTCCGCGCTTGAGACGGTTGTGGAAGACGGCCGAGACGAGTGGCCGTTCGGTCGCGATGCCAGTCTCTTTCTCGATCAGCGACGCGAGTATGACCGTCTGGTAGGGGGCGAACTCGGTGTCGACGCCCTCGGAGGCTGCTTCAAACGCATCGCGGAAGTTCGCCAACATCGCCCGGATAATTTGCTCCGCCGTGGTGGTC
>SMXV01000014.1 GCA_004356175.1 Acidobacteriota bacterium | reverse complement strand
TTCAATCACCCAGATGAGTTCCTTGAGCGGGACGCAGACGGTGACTACCTCGAACAAGAGAATGGAACACTCAAGTGGGTTGAGAGTACGCGACGTGCAATGGACGCGGTCATATCTCGTGGTTGGATCAATGTCGAGAACCAGGCGCCAATCATCAAAGGGATCAACGATGATGCTGATGCCCTTCGCATTATGCAGCGGGAGCTGTACCGAATTGGGGTCGGCAACCATTACTTCTTCTGCGGAAGAGACATTGTTGCGTACCGTGCATTCAACGTCCCGATCGAGACAGCGTGGCACATCCTCAACGAATCGCAAAAGGGCCTGTCTGGTGTCGAGTCCCATGCTCGACTCTCGATTACCCACTACAAGGGCAAGACAGAGGTTGTTGCAGTCACCGACGAGCCGATACCTGGTGTACCCGGTGCGGAAAACGGTGTGCTCATCTTCAAAATCCTTCGTAATGCAGCAGACGCGCCAGATCGCGGCAAAGTGTGCATTGTTGGGAGAAATCCCGAGGCAATATGGTTCGACGACTATGAGGACAGGGTCATTTTCGATGAGGCTGGTTTGTTTGACTACACCAGAGTCGAGAAAAAGAGCGTTGAAATTCCGGTCTCCATTGGATCGGCGCCTTGACGTTCATCGTCTGTTTGGAGAGCGTTACATAGTGCATGTCGGCCACCTCGACGACCATCCATCCCCACTCGCTGCGGTCTCGGCTCCGCCATTCCGCCACCAGGAGTGGCGGAACCTCAACCTTTGCGACTGGAGCGTCTGATCGCCGATTTGACAGACGGCACTAATCAACACCCTCCTGGTCCGCCACGACGAATCGGCGCGGAGAAGCCATGATTGACAAACGAGTCCCGACGGCACAGGAAGCAGTTGCGGACATTTTCGATGGTGCAACAGTCATGGTTGGTGGCTTCGGCGAGGCAGGCAGTCCGATCGAGTTGATTCATGCGCTGATAGACCAGGGGGCATCGGACCTCACGGTGGTGAACAACAACGCGGGGAGCGGCGAGGTTGGTCTTGCGGCGCTCATCAAGGCCGGCAGGGTGTCGAAGATGATTTGTTCGTACCCGAGAACAGCCAACTCAACAGTGTTTCCGGAGATGTACAGGGCGGGAAGGATCGCCCTTGAACTTGTCCCGCAGGGCACTCTTGCGGAACGAATCAGGGCCGGTGGCGCCGGCATCCCAGCATTCTTCACTGCAACGTCGGTTGGTACGCCGCTTGCAGAGGGCAAGGAGCATCGTACGTTTGGCGAGACAGAGTACGTGCTCGAACACGGCCTTACGGCTGACTTTTCGCTCATCAAATGCAGACGGGCCGACCACCTCGGAAACCTTGTCTACAACAAGACAGCACGAAACTTCAATCCGATTATGGCGACCGCATCGCGCACCACGATCGTGCAGACGGACGAAATCGTACGTCTTGGAGCGATTGATTCCGAGGCGGTCGTCACCCAGGGAATCTTCGTCGACAGGATCGTGACCGTTGAGAATCCCGCGCTTGAATCCGACCTCGTCCACAAAGGGATGTCCTACCCATGAGTGAAGCGGTTATCGGCTTGACGCGTGACGAGATGGCAATGAGGGCGGCTCTCGACATACCAGACGGTGCCTACGTGAACCTCGGCATTGGCATTCCTGAGATGGTTGCAGCTCATGTTCCTGCGGGGCGCGAGGTGATCTATCACACGGAGAACGGACTGCTTGGCATGGGACCTTCGCCGACGGACGATGGTGATCCCGAGCTGATCAATGCGGGGAAACGCAGAGTCACCGCTATTGAGGGCGCATCCTATTTTCACCATGCCGACAGTTTCGTGATGATTCGAGGTGGTCATATTGACCTCTGCGTACTCGGTGCACTGCAGGTCGCAAGCAACGGAGACCTTGCGAACTGGTCGACGGGTGGTCCAGACGCAATTCCCGCGGTGGGTGGAGCGATGGATCTGGTTGCTGGCGTACCAACTATCTACGTCATCACCCAGCAGACGACTCGTGACGGCAAGCCGAAACTTGTCGAGCAATGCACGTATCCACTGACCGGTCGAGGCGTCGTTGACCGTATCTACACCGAACTTGCCGTAATCGACCTGTCCGATGCAGGGTTTCAACTTGTCGAACTGACCGACGGAATCGACTTCGGCTATGTGCAGAGCCGCATGGATGCCTCACTGGCTCCAATCGCCGAACGTCAGGAAGATTCTGTCCATGCCACATGACGATTCGCGAAGTGCTGCGCTGTACGAGCAGGCCCTTGCCGTGCTTCCGGGAGGCGTGAGTCGAAATACCGTATTGCGAAAGCCGTATCCGCTGTATGTGGATCATGCATCGGGAGCCCGGGTGACCGACGTGGAGGGCGTCGAACGAATCGACTTCTCGAACAATATGACATCATTGATCCATGGTCATGCGCATCCTGCGATTGTCTCCGCGGTCACAGAACAACTGGCACGCGGAACGGCATTCACGCTCCCAACCGAGGTTGAGGTTCGGTTCGCGCAACACATGGTCGATCGCAATGAGAGCTTCGACAAGATTCGGTTCGTGAACTCCGGCACGGAAGCTGTGATGGGCGCACTCAAGGCCGCGAGGGCATTCACCGGACGGCACAAGATTGCGAAGGTTGAGGGCGCGTATCACGGGTTGTATGACTTTGCTGAGATCAGTCAGACATCCACGCCTGCCAACTGGGGAGAACGTGAACGTCCAGCGAGCGTTCCTGTGTCGTACGGCACTCCGACCGCTGTCATCGACGATGTGGTTGTCATCCCTTTCAACGATGTGGGGGCGGCCGTTGCCGTGTTGAACGAACACAGGGGTGATCTTGCTTGTGTGATACTCGACCTCATGCCACACCGAGTCGGCCTCAACCCGGCAGCAGATGACTTCGTTGCGGCTCTGCGGGATTGGACAACCGCTGACGGAGCGCTGCTGGTACTCGACGAAGTGATTACGTTCCGCTCTGTGTACGGTGGCGCTCAGGAGTGGTACGACATCAGCGCCGATCTCGTTTCCATGGGTAAGGCAATAGGTGGTGGCTTCCCTGTCGGTGCCATTGCGGGACGAAGAGATGTGATGGATGTGATGAACCCGCTTGTTGACGAAGTGCTCTTCCCTCACTCGGGCACGTTCTCAGGAAACCCGGTGACGATGACCGCTGGCCTAGCCACCATGGAACTGTTCGATCACCAAGCCGTAGCCCACGTCAACGCACTCCAGCAGCGAGCCGTTTCCGGTATCGAGCAGGCGATTGCTCGTACTGGCATATCGTCATGTGTGACAGGGCGCGGGTCGATATTGCGCGTGCACCTGAAAGACCAGCCGCCGGCCAACTACCGCGAAGCCTTCGCTGATGCTGCGGAGATCGCTCGCAGAGATGCGCTCGTCGAGCATCTGTTTGACGCTGGATTTCTCATGATAAATACCTGCTCCGCGGCTATGTCAACAGCGATGACGGAGGACGATATCGATTCCCTTGTTGAGGCACTGGAGGCCAGTTTCAAGAAGGTTCTCTAAGGGGACGGTGAGTGGAATACACTCGCCGCACTCGCCGTTCAGACAGGTAGTGGCTGCCGTATATCGCTTGCCAGGACAAATCGGCGGTTACGTTCCAGGGCATTAGCATCTTCACAAATAGGGAGAACACATGGTGCGCAGCGCGGCACACGCTGAAGCGATGAACACACAATTGGAGTCGGTATGACGGACATGCTTGCGGCGTTCGCCTCGCCTGCGAACAACGTTCTTGAGATCGGTCCGTTGACGGTCTTCTACTACGGAATCTTAATTGCGGTTGGCGCGATTGTGGCGATTGTCGTCTCTAAGAACCGGTATGTGCGGTTCGGTGGAAACGGTGAGTTCTTCGAGTCAGTCGCCGTGTGGGCGATCGGTCTCGGATTTCTTGGTGCCAGAGCCGGGTATGTCATTACCCACTCCGCGAGGTTCACCGATAGGCCGTGGGCAGTCTTGTTCATCTGGGAGGGCGGCCTTGCATTGTATGGCGGCCTTCTTGTTGGCTCTCTCACCGTCGTGTACCTCGTGCGAAAGCGAGGGGGAGACCTTCTTGCGATGGCTGACGCCGCGGCTGTCGGCCTACCACTTGCACAGGCAATTGGGCGATGGGGCAACTACTTCAATCAGGAACTCTTTGGTACGCCATCAGCGCTCCCATGGGCAGTCATGATCGATCCTGCGAACCGTCCGGAGGGGTACGAGCAGTTCGAGTCCTTCCACCCAACGTTTCTCTACGAGTCCGTCTGGAACGCGCTCATCCTCGTACCCATGATTCTCTGGCTCGAGAGGCGGGGAAAACTCGCCAAGGGTGCGTCATTTGGTGTCTACGTTGTGATGTACAGCTTCGTTCGGTTCATGCTTGAGCTGCTGCGGACAGACACAACCTTCCGTGTCCTCGGTATCAGTCGCAACGGTTGGGTGTCGATCGCAGCATTCACCTTTGGCTGGATCTGGATCTACACCATGCAGAAGAGAGCCGAGAAACGTACCCTGGTCGGCGATCCAACGCTTTTCTCCCCCCAACCCGAAACCACCTGACTCTTCTGCGTTCTCACGTACGTCAGAACGCAGCGAGGAGGCGCGACGGGGGTTATGCGTCCTGGTCGTTCTGAGCGTCCTTGAAGATCTCGCCTATGGCGCCGATGCTTGCGAGGACAGCGCTTGTCTCAAGTGGCAGGTAGATCTTTGTCGCTTTCCCGTCGGCAATGCCTTGCAGCGCCTCAAGGTATTTGATGGCAAGCAGGTCTGGTGTCGGGTCGCCGGTGTGGATTGCGCCGTACACCCTCTCAATCGCCTTACCTTCGCCGTCCGCAACCGTAATGAGCTCGTACTTCTCGGCGTCGGCGATCTCCCTGATCGCCTCTGCCCGGCCCTGTGCGTCGAGAACTCTTGACTGTTTCACGCCCTCCGCGGTAAGAATGGCGGCCCGTTTCTCACCCTCGGCCTCTGTGACGTTCGCTCGCCGGTCTCGCTCGGCCTTCATCTGACGATGCATGGCCTCGGTCACGTCATCAGGTGGATCGATACGTTGGATTTCGACGCGCACCACCCGTGTTCCCCACACGTCGGTCGCCTCGTCAAGGATGGTGCGAAGAACATCGTTGATGACATCGCGAGAGGTCAATGCTGAGTCGAGATCCATATCGCCAATCACGTTCCTGAGGTTCGTTTGTGCGAGTTTGGTCGCCGCGAGGATGAAGTTCGCAACGTTGTACGAGAGCTTCACGGGATCTGTTGCCTGGTAGTACACAACAGCGTCCACCGTGACCACGACGTTGTCCTTGGTGATGACTTCCTGCGGAGGTACGTCGACAACCTGCTCACGCATGTCGATTTTCCTCACCTTTTCGATGAACGGAATGATGAGGTGCAGGCCGGGCTCGAGCGTTTTGCGGTATCGGCCGAATCGTTCGGAAAGACCAACCTCGTGCTGCTGCACGATCTTTACAGCGAACGCTACATAGACGACGAGTACGAATATCAGAACGAGGATTACTCCAGCTGCCATGATCGTCTTTCCTTTCGGGTCGTTGGGTATGTGATTTCTAGTTGACGACTTCTACGACGAGCCGTGCGCCGCGGACCTCGACGACTTTGACCTCGGTGCCAGCGGGTATGACCGTTGTTGCATTGGTTGTTGCGCGCCAGTCCTCGGTTCCCATCTTGACTCTTCCGGTCTGAAGCCGGCCGACGGGTTCGGTGACGACGGCTGCGGATCCAATATATCGGGCGGCGCCAACGGCGATCAGTTCGCCCTCGATGTCACCCTTTGCAAA
The DNA here is from genome assembly GCA_004356175.1 of Acidobacteriota bacterium. Classification (GTDB taxonomy): domain Bacteria; phylum Actinomycetota; class Acidimicrobiia; order Spongiisociales; family UBA5794; genus B3-G11. The sequence goes on along the minus strand of SMXV01000014.1, from coordinate 1,798 downwards.
TCGTTGGAGCAGCCACAGCGCAAGCACAGAGACGACAACGAACGTCGTGATCTGGGCGGCCACACTGACCGACAGGAGGGCAAGTATGCCAGCGCTCGCCGCGCCGGCGGCAAATGGGAGAAGAAAGAATCCGGCCGTGAGCATCTCGCCGATGGCGAGAACGGCAGCTCCGACGAGCCAGACGGCCACCCACTGGCCCTCGTCGATGGACTCGTCGCGCGGTGCAAGAACTGCTGCGGCGATGACGAGTGTGACGATTACTGCAAGGCCCCACCACAGCCCTCCTGTCGTCCGTGAGTCTGATTCGCGGGGATATGGCGCTGGGTTGTTCACTGTGGTTGGGGCAGGTCCCTTGGAGGCTTGGGCCCATTCCTCAGCGAATGATTCGAGGTTCGGACCAGTCACGGCGTCGATGCTCTTGCCTGCAGAGACGGCTTCTCCGAGGTGTGCACGGAGCTCCGCAGTCATGTCGTCGGTGGCATCCTGCGGCACACCGGATGCCAGCCAATACGCCCGACACTGGTCTACTACCTGGTCGATGGTTGGATCGGTCACTTCGCTGCCCCTCTCATGACTTGGCTAACCCCAGTTGCGAGGTCCGACCATTCAGATTTCCATTCAGTGAGTTTCTCGTTGCCCTTCGGTGCCATTCTGTAGTACTTGCGTGGCGGACCCGAACCGTCGGCTTCAACGAAGTAGCCCTCAATCAGCTCAGAGCGCCGCATTCTCGAGAGTGTCGGATATATGGAGCCCTCGCTTGTGAGCGTGAGCCCCCTCCTTGCGAGCTTGTCCGCCATTTCGTACCCATAGCTCGGCTCCTCGTTGATAATCGAGAGTAGACACATATCGAGCACGCCCTTGAGTAACTGGCTTCTTCGATCCATGTCCTGTTCCCTAAGTTAGCTTGGTATCGATATGTACTAGATATCGTCTAAACCAAGATATCAAGGTATACGTGCCTCGTCAAGGACGTTTCTTGTTGTGCGATGGCTCACGGATGGCTGAGGTGTCGCCGAGGGCTGTGCAGCCACGCCCGTATGCGTTCGTGTCGGCTCTACGAGCTAAGGCAGCTCGGGCTCCACTCGGTGTTCCCGAAGATGGACATGGCAATGGCCCAGAGAGAGCGGTCGTATTCGCGCAGTTCTTCGCGTGTGTTGACGGAGTTGTGCGACGAGATGGGCTCGCGTTCCTCATCGTTGTTCTCAAGGTTTGCGTTGAAGAAACTCTGGACACCCTCTGCCCAGTACTGCTCGGCGTTGATTTCGGCAAGGGTGTTCTTCCACTTACCCTCAGCAATCGCGACTCCGTACGCCTGCTCGATCGCCTGGGAGGTCGTCTTGTCGACGGCACCCATGCCATACCGGCGCATGGTGATTGCGAATTCACGGAGGAAGATGTCCTCACCTTGGTACACATCTTTCTCGTCGCACAGGAGGTTCTCTTCGGAGAAGGCCGCGTAGGGAATGATCTCGGTTCCGGAGAACGATCGCCCCAGGCGTCTCCAGTCGATGCCTGGATGGTGGAAGTAGATCTGGTCGAACTCGGGCAGCTTGCTAATGGACTGTCCTGTAGCCATGATGCGAATCCCGATCGGGTACTCGGCAATGGCCGCGGCGTACTCGGGTTGGAGCAACAGCATGTTGTACATTCGGTCTGCAAGTTCCGATACCGCTTCAGGATCAACGTCCTCGCCGGCCAGAATCTCAATGCCGAACAGTGTGCAGCCAATCGTGTAGCCCTCGACCGTAGATGTGGTCGTAACGACGCAGTCGTTGTCGGGGAGGGGAATCGTGGTTGT
>SMXV01000013.1 GCA_004356175.1 Acidobacteriota bacterium | reverse complement strand
GGCGATGGCTTCTTGTTTGAACGCGGCCTCACATTAGTTTGGGTCGGCTGGCAGTTCGATCTCGTCGACAGTCCTCATAGCTTGCGTGCGTTCACGCCGGTCGCTGAGGGAATCACTGGATGGGTGCGATCGCTCGTGACGCCGCTGGCTCCGACGAACTCGTTCTCCGTCGCGGGCGGTGGACACGTCCCCTACGAAGTGATCGACATCAACGATCCCGACGCGCGTCTTATCATGCGTCAACACATGGACAGTCCGGGACGCGACCTGCCGCGTGATCAGTGGCGCTTCATTGATGCAAGCACTGTTGAGGTCGACGGTGGACTCACCCCCGGTCGTTCCTACGAAGTCATCTACCGCTCGAAGGACCCCGGCGTGGCCGGGCTCGGTCCCGCCGCGATTCGCGACTTCGTCTCGTTTCTCAAGTTTGGTGTCGACGGTGACGCTGGTTCCCTCGGCGAACTCGACCAGGGGCTCGAACGCGCCATTGCGTACGGTTCGTCCCAGAGCGGCAGATTTCTGCGGCAGTACCTCTACGCAGGTTTCAATTCTGATGAGCAAGGCCGACAGGTATTCGATGGTGCTTGGCCTCATATTGCCGGTGCCGCTCGCGGAAGTTTCACACACCGCTTTGCGCAAGCCACCCGCCAGGACCCTTACTACACGGTCGCGATCTTCCCGTTCCGCGACCTCACCGACACGGACCCCGTGACTGGTCAGACCGACGGCATTCTTGCTCGTGCTCAGAAAGCTGGCGTCGTGCCGAAGGTTTTCTACACCGTGACGTCCAGCGAATACTGGAGCCGCTCCGCCTCTCTTGTACACACGACTCTTGACGGAACCGCGGAAGCGCCGCTCGCCGACACCTCGCGCTTTTACTACCTGGCTGGCACCCAGCACGGTAGCGGCTCGATTCCTCCGGCCAAGTCGAACCAATACCAGAACAGAAGCAATAGCAACGACTACCGGCCCTTGATGCGCGCCCTGCTCGTCGGTCTTGATGATTGGGTCAAGAATGACCAAGCTCCACCGCCGTCACGTTACCCAGGCATCGGGCAGCTGGCGCCGCTCGAAGAGTTGAACTTCCCGGCGATCCCTGGCTTCCAGCCGATCGGCTACCAGCGGCGGGCGATGCGCCTCGACTTCGGCCCGAAGTTCCTCTCGAAAGGGATCATCTCGAACCAGCCTCCCGAAGTCGTCGGTGCGAAGTATCCGGCTCAACTTCCGCAACTTGATCGCGACGGCAACGAAGTGAGCGGCGTGCGCCTGCCTGCTGTGCAGGTCCCGTTGGCCACCTACTTCGGCTGGAATCTGCCCAAGCCCGAAGTGGCGGATGTCGATGAGAATCTTGGCAACCGAGGGTCGACTCTCCCGTTCCCCTTCACCAAGGCACAGCGGCTCCACAGCAACGACCCGCGGCTCTCCGTCGAAGAACGCTACGGGACTCGCGACGCCTATCGAGAGCGCGTCGAGGCCGCGGCCGAGCTGCTCGTCGCCGAGCGCCACCTCCTTGCCAGAGACGTCGATAGCGTCGTCGAACACTGCTTGGCGATGTGGGACTTCGTGGCCAACGTCAGCCACTAACGATATGCAGTTCGCCGTCACCGTCAGCGGTCAACCCGACGCGCTAGGTTCTGCGTCCACCGCTATTCCCGATCCCGACTATCTGTAGAACGGCTGGCTCGTCAGCCATCTCGGGCCGTAGACCGGTTCGGGTTGCCCCACTTCTAGTGCGCCGAGATCGGGCGCGCTCCCTTCGAACCCGTCATTGACAGTGGGTATATGCACGCCTGCATCGACGGCCTTGCCCTCCGGGTTCAACCGGAAGTTCAGGTCCATTGCGTGGTAAACCGCATGCCGCTTCGACGGGTCTGGCGGAGTCATGTTCTCGAAGATGTCGAAGTCCACTTCAATGCCGTGCGTCTCTTGGCCGGTGGCGGCCTGAAACTCGGCTAACGTCGCGAAACTCACGCGATCACCCTCTTTCGGTTCGTACATCAAACGACCGTCTTTCGGTGCCAACCAGCGATACTGTGCGTCCACTCCCTTGTTCGGACGGAAACCGTTGTAGTCCGTACTAAACGCTTCGGTAGCGTTGGCCCAATTCATCACGCCTCGATCGGGTGTATCCCGCCCCATGAAAAGGTTGTTGCGATAGTGCATGTTTGACGTCGGATCGCCCGCCGTCTGCTCGCCGATGATCGTGTTGTGATATGCAAACACGCCCGCCGCCTTCGCCGAAAACTTGAATGCGACTCCGCTCGGCACATGATACAGGATGTTCCGAATAAAGTACGCTGGACCCCCGAAAACCGGTTGCGCGCTGTACCCGCCATGGGCGGCATTGACCCCACGGTTGTTGAACACACGGATGTTGTGAACCCCGCCGTCAGTCTCGACGAAGTCGTCACCCTGCACGTGCATGTCGTTGTTATAGATGTCGATCGAAGACGCCCGCCGTTCCGGGTCCGCCTCGGGCGTGCCGTAAGTGGAGATGCCAATCGCATCGTGGAAGTACGCGATCGCATTGTGGGCGATCACATGGCCTGGTCCATAGACCTTGATTCCGTAATAGCTCCGCATCTCGTGTGAGCCGTAGGGCCCAGCACTTCTCCACAGTGGCCCCGTCCAACCGACGAGAATACTGCGCTCCATGCGGCCGAGAAAGACGTTGTCCGCGATGTAGAAATCGCTCGACCCGGCGTACTCGGTCCAGACTCCAACCCCGACATCCTCGAACCGGCAGTTCTTCACCGTGAGGTTGATCGCGCCCAGTACCTCTTTCTGGCCCGCGAAGATACCCACCTCGGTATTCCGGATCGTCAGCCCATCAAAGATGTGATGAGCGGAAGCCATCACATCAAACACGCGGTGGTTCCCGGCACCGTCAAATATGACTTCTCCGTCGCCCGCCGATTTGATCGTGATCGGCTTTTCCGCAGTTCCCTTGATCGTCAGCGACATCGTTCCGTCAAATGGCGTCATCGTCGGGTCGACGTAGTTCAGGCGGTCGTTCTTGTAGAGCCCTGCATGCATCAAGATCGTGTCGCCCGGCTCGACGCGTCGCTCCCAAACAACACTCCAGTCGCCGAGACCTGCGCCATAGTAGGCTTGCAGCAAGCTCGTGAAGTGTGGCTCGATCCTTTCCCCCTCGTGGTCGGGCGCGTAGACGTGTAGCGTACGACCGCCCGCGTACGGTTCCGGTTCGGTACGGGTCGTCACCCGAACCGTATGAGTGGTCTCTCCACTGGATCCGTCCGGGTCTGTCAGCTCGAAGCGACATTCATACTCGGTGCCGGGCTCGAGGTTCAGAATGCTTCCGGCGAAGCCATCCGGGACGGTGTAGTCCAGGTGCTCTCTTGTGCGAAAGACCCGCTCACCGCCCACTCGGACCAGTGGTAGCGCCGGACGCCAAGTCGAGTCGCCGACTCGACGAAACTCAACGGCAACGCTCGCATTGCGGTTGGCGTCACCAGTGATCGCCCACTCGAACCCGAGGTTGAGTAGGGTCGGGTGCTCAACCGTGAAGCGGTCGGCCTGTATGGCGTCTTGGCCATAGGCGAATGTCGCGGCAAGAAGAACAAGCATTGGAAGCGGTAAACGACGCATAGCCCTAGCATTCTACTTCAACGGCTCGCTCCACCAAGAGCGGATTGGTTCGGGCGTTCTATGCGTGGTCCGCGAATAGCTCGGAACCATGCCAATCGGCGCACGGCATCCAATACAATTGGTACCGCGTGCTTGCTGGCAACGAATAGATCGTGGTGAGGCGGATGGGACTTAAACCCATGACCCACGGCTTAAAAGGCCGTTGCTCTACCAACTGAGCTACCGCCCCACAGGGGAAAAGCGACGAACGTCGCCAATCAATCAATTATAGCTTTGTCCTAGCTCCCACCGCCGCTGACTTCACACCGCGTTATGTCGTATCCTGGCCCAGACTGTTCACGGAGGAAATATTGATGGCTCAGATGGATCGCCGCAGATGGCTTGGCTCGATGGTGGGTGCGGGTGCTCTATTCGGCATGGACGCGATGTTCACCGCCGAACGCACCGACGCTGCCCAAATCGGCCCCAACGACCAGATCAAGGTCACTAAGATTGAGTCCTTTGTACTCACTAACTCTTGGGTCTTCGTCAAGATCTCTACCGACGCTGGCATCACCGGTTGGGGCGAGATGCTCAAAGACGACGCCAAGGCCTGCGCGGCCGGAGCCCTCGAAGTTGCCGACTACCTCGTCGGCCAAGACCCTCTCCGCGTCGTGTTTCACTGGGAAGCGATTCACCGCGGTGCCTTCTACCGAGGTGGTCCCATCAAGACGGCGATCACGAGCGGTATCGATCAAGCCCTCTGGGATATCAAGGGCAAAGCCTTTGGCGTACCCGTCTACAAGTTGCTCGGCGGCCCCACCCGTGACCGCGTTCGCGTCTATGGCACAGTCAACGAAGAGACCGGTGTGAATGCCATCAAGGTTGGGCCACGGATGGAAGGCCGCAAAGCGACCAAGTACATCGAAGGCAAGAAAGCCATAGACGAAATCGTCGAAAACTTTAGGGCCGTCCGTGACCGTTACGGTGACGGCGTCGACATTGGCATCGACTTCCATGGTGCCGTACAACCGCCGACGGCGATGCTGCTCGTGAAGGCGCTTGAAGACTACAATCCCTGGTTCTACGAAGAGGTCGTGCAAGCGCTTAACGTGGACGTCATGGCAGAGATCGCCGCCAAAACCCATATCCCGCTGGCAACCGGAGAGCGTATCTTTACCAAGTGGGGTTTCCGCGAAATCCTTGAGAAGCGGGCCGCGCTCATCCTGCAACCAGACGTCAATTATGCTGGCGGCATCACCGAACTCAAGATCATCGCTGGCATGGCGGACGCCTACTACTCGCCTATCGCGCCGCATAACCCCAACGGTCCTTGCTCGCTAGCGGCGAGCTTGCAGATCGCCGGGTGTATCCCCAACTTCCTGATTCAAGAGCGGGGCGACCGAGAGCACGAATTGTTGGCCAAGCCGCTGCCACCAGTCCGCAACGGCTACCGTCCGCTGCCAACCGATCCTGGCCTCGGTATCACCATCGACGAAGACAAGTTGATGGCTCAGGTGGGTGAACCTCGACCGTACCTGCCTCAGTTCGACAACGAAGACGGCTCGGTTGTTGATTGGTAGCGACTTCCAGGCGTAAGAAAAGAGGGCTCCCGTTGATGGCGGGAGCCCTTGTTCTATCTGACTGTCTAGATTAGAAGCTGAACTTCATTCCGACGTTGACTTGACGGAACATGCCGGGCTGAATTCCCGCTGGAGCCCGTGACGCGATGTAGTTCTCATCGAGCGCGTTCTTCACCGTGAAGAACGGCCTGAACTCGAACCGCTCGTGACGAATGAGGTAGTCCACCATGAAGTTCATGATCGTGTAACTGGGCAACTGCCCAACTGTTCCGTCCGCCGAGCCAATGATCGTCTCATTGTTATCGCCAAACTGGTCCCCAATGCGGCTAATGTCGAGCTGCAAACCCAGCCCCGCACTTTGTCGAGCGCCGACCAGAAACGACAGCGAGTTGCGCGGTGCATAGGGCAGGCGATTGCCCTGAAACAGTTCGTTCTCGGTGAACCGTGCGGTGCCCAGGTACATGTAACGCATATCTGTGTAAAGCGTCCAATCACGCAGATCAGTGAACTCGTGCCAGTTCACTCGCAGGCTCGACTCAAAGCCCTGGTGCAGCGTCTCTCCACCGTTGATCAGCGATGTCGTCGCCCCGCCAGACTCCGCTGCGGTAATGATCTGGTTCGCAAAATCCATTCGGAACCAGGTGAATTCGCCCCGCACCTTATGAGTGCCTAGTCGCACGCCCGCTTCGTAGTTCCAACTCATCTCGGCGTCCAACTCGAGGTTTTCGCCGTCGTTCGTAATCGCCACTTTCGTCCGCGGCGGTGCGAAGCCTCGATGGACACCGGTGAAAAGCGTGATGCCCTCCACGGCACGATAGGACAACCCAACTCCTGGAATCATCTGCGTGATGTTGTTGTTCTGCCGGATGTCGACATTCGTCGGCTCGCCTTCCACGCGCTTCCGCTGGATGTAGCGCTCCTGATTGTAGTGCTCCAGTCGGATACCCGGCGTGAATATCAACCGATCCCCTAGGAAGAACCGATTCTGTGCAAATGCCGCGAATGCTTTGCCATAGCGGTTCTCGTGGTCGCGAATCACGCCTGATCGTGCACGAGGGCCTTCACCATTGATCCGTTGGTCAATTGCTTCCTCGTAGATATAACGAACGCCCGTGTCGAGCTTGTTGCGAATACCGAGGGCGTTGTACTCCATCGCGAGATTTGACTGTGCACCCACGACAAAGAATTCCCGGTTGCGGTTGCCTGCCGAGTCACGAAGATATAAGGCGCCGCCTGGTATCGAGGGGTCACCGACGATATCGAGATACTCGCGCCCTTTGTCAGAGCGGTCGAAGTCCTGACGGCCCCAGTTGCGTACCGTGTGATACCCAAACGCCGAGCTGGAGAGAATCGCGCTCGGGCTTAGCACTGCCGTGTGGAACATCGCTGCCGACTGCCGACGCACCTTCAGGTCATCACCTGAAACAGGGTTCTGGTTCGGGTCGGCGTCAAACATCGGTTGCGTCAGCCCCAGATACGTCGAGTTCGAACGCTCCTCGTAAGCACCGCCCTTGAATGTGAGCGTATTCCGGTCGTTCGGTCTCAACATGATCTTGCCGTTGAAGTCGTCGATGTCAAAGAAGAACTGCCGCCAACCGTCACCCTGTTTATGCAAATAGTTAACGACCCAGCCTGATAATCCATCGCGCGTGCTATCGCCGACCGATGCCCGTCCGAAGAAGACACCGCGCTGTCCGCCCTCGACATCGATCTCGCCATGAAATCGACTCGGAGGATCGGGCGTCACGAAGTTCACCACACCGCCAATCGTTTGCGGCCCATAGGCAATCTGGCCGCTACCCTTGAGTACCTCGATCCGCTCCATGCGATCAATCGGGGGTGAATAGTACATCTCGGGCTCACCGTAGGGAGCCAGCGAAATTGGCAGTCCGTCCTCTAGCATCAGTACCTTACGGCTGCGATCGGGATTGAGGCCCCGCATGCCAACGTTCAGCCTCATCGCAACCGGCCCGGAGTCCTCGCGCAGGTTGACGCCCGGCACTCGACGCAGCACCTCATTAGCATCCATCGGTTTCGACTCGACCAATTCCTCCTTCGAAATGGCGAATACCGACCCCGGAATCTCTGTCAATAACTCTTCCGTCCTGCCAATGACTTCGATGGTTGACGACAGGTGGCGCAGCTGTTCGAAGCGTAACTCCAGCCCTCGCACGTCTTCGTTTTTGACATCGATTTGCGCCTTGACCGCTTCAAAGTCGTCCAAATAGGCCGAAATCATGTAAGTTCCAGCATCTAGGTTGCGAATAGAGAATTCTCCCTGTAGGTCAGTCCAGACCCTGACGCCCACACTGGGCACCTCAACCCGCGCTCCAACTACCGGAAAATTCTCCATGTCAACAACGGAACCGCTGATATCAGCTGCTTTCAACGGGAGCGGCGCAAAAAGGGCAGCCCCCAGCAGGACGGCGCAAAGGATTCGCATAGCTGGCATGATTCTCCTCGACTCTTAGTTGCAACTCAGTTGCAATATGACCAAAGTATCTGAAACGGTCGAGGCTTGTCAATACTGG
>SMXV01000012.1 GCA_004356175.1 Acidobacteriota bacterium | reverse complement strand
GTCGTTGCTGTTGATCAGGTCACGAAATGGCTGGCCGTTGCCTATCTCCAGGACGACCCGTTCGTGGTTGTTGATGGTGTTCTGAGATTTCGCCTGACCTACAACACGGGCGCATCATTCTCGTCATTCACGAACGGCGGCCCAGTGATTGCCCTCATTGGGTTCGGAGTCATTGGATTTGTGTTCTACATACTCAAGGACACGAAGCGTCGCCTTGAGGCTGTTGCTCTCGGGCTCGTGCTAGGCGGCGCAATTGGGAACCTGATTGACCGTGTTCTGAGAGGCGATGGTGTCCTTAACGGAGCCGTGGTCGACTTTATCGATGTCGAGTTCTTTGCGGTATTCAACGTCGCCGATTCAGCAATCAACATCGGAGTAGCGCTGCTGTTGGTGGCCGCGTTCTGGAAGCGTTCGTGAGCACCGTTCAAGTCACTGTCGCTCCCCAGCAGGATGCTCAACGGGCAGACAAGGTTCTTGCCGAACTTCTGGACCTGTCGCGCTCAAGTGTGCGAACCATTATCGATGTCGGCGGCGCCACCATCGATGGTGTCGCGGTCAAGCCCTCTCAGAAGATGAGGTCCGGCATACGCGTCAGTGTCGTCCTGCCTGAGCTGGTTCTTGATCTCGTCGCGGATCCATCGGTGCCATTTGACGTCGTCTTTGAGGATGCATCGATATTGGTCGTCGACAAACCATGCGGCGTCGTCGTTCATCCGGGATCTGGGAGGGACGGCGGCACACTCGTGAACGGACTCATCGACAGGTACCCGGACATTGTCGGTGTGGGCCAGACCGGGAGATGGGGCATCGTTCACCGTCTCGACCGGGACACCTCCGGCCTGCTCGTCGTTGCGCGCACTGCTGAGACATATGATCGACTTGTTGCAATGATGAAGGAGCGAGAAATTGCCCGACGCTACCTGAGCGTGGTCCATGGCACTTTTACCAACACGATTGGCACGATTGATGCGCCAATCGGCCGAGACCCGTCCAATCCGACACGTATGCATGTGGATCGACTTGGCCGACCGGCAACTACGCATTACCGCACACTTGCACGATGGTCTGTGAGGGACGCGACCCTTCTCTCCGTAACTCTCGATACAGGTAGAACTCATCAGATTCGTGTTCATCTCGGGTCCATCCGACACAAAGTTCTCGGTGATGGCGTGTATGGAAAGCGAGGCGTTGTTGGCGATCCCGGGCGCACATGGTTGCATGCAAGGCAGCTTGCATTCAATCATCCCAGAACTGGTGAAGCGATCACATTCACTTCCTCTTTACCCGCGGATCTTTCGGCTAGCCTTGCGAATCTTGGAGCACCCGACCTTGGTTCGGTGTGCGATGTTGATGGAGAAACCTTGTGACAGTTCACTACGAACGGCTCTCGAATCTTGACGCGTCATTTCTGGCTCTCGAGACAAGAACCACGCATATGCATGTCGGAGCAGTGTCTCTGTTCGGGGATGGAGTCTCGGTCTCGTCCGACGGAATCGACATCGACACCATCAGAGAGCTGATCCGGTCACGACTTGATCTCATTCCGCGCTACCGGCAACGGATTGCGACGGTTCCGCTTGAGGGATCACCCGTCTGGGTCGATGACGAGCACTTCAATCTTGACTATCACGTTCGCCACGTTGCCCTTCCTCAACCGGGATCGTCTCAACAGTTGAAAGATCTTGCAGGTCGCCTGATGTCTCAGCAGCTTGACAGGTCACGGCCCCTGTGGGAGCTCTACATCGTCGAGGGTCTTGAGCAGGGAGGATTTGCGCTCGTCTCCAAGATCCATCACTGCATGATCGATGGAGTGTCTGGCATAGACCTAATGGCCGTTCTGCTCGATTTCACTCCTGAGTTCAAGATTGCGAAGCCGAAACCTTGGAATCCTCGGCCAGCTCCGACCGGAACGGAGCTGGTGGTACGCGAACTGTCACGAGTGGTGTCCTCAGTGATCTCGGGAATAGTCAATGCGCCTTCCGAGATCGGTGAACTTAGGGCGAGCTGGTCAGAGAAAGCGAACGCGGCGAGAGCGTCTTTGTCGTCAGGCTGGCTGACACAAACAGACAAGACGAGTCTGAACGGGCCAATCGGAGGATCACGAAAGTTCGACTGGCTCGAGATCTCCCTGGACGATGTCAAGACCATCAAGAACGCGCACGGCGCGACAGTGAACGATGTGATGCTTGCCATAGTTGCCGGCGCAGTGCGCGAATACCTCATAGATGTTGGTGGCAGGAGCGAGGATGATCTGGCATCGACTGAATTCCGCATCATGGCACCTGTCTCGGTGCGCACGAAGGCTGAATCGGGAACTCTTGGTAACAAGGTCGCCATGTGGTTGATGGCTCTGCCCATCGACGAACCCGATCCGGCAATCCGAGTGCAGCGAGTGGTGAAGGCAACGAGAAATCTCAAGGACACAGATCAGGCCCTCGGGGCGTCCACCCTGGTCGAAGTCTCGACAGGAGCTCCGGCAACGTTGGTCTCTCTCGCTGCTCGGCTCGCTGGACGAGCTCGGCCCTTCAACATGACGGTTACGAACATCCCCGGTCCGCAATTTCCTTTGTATCTCGCTGGGTCAGATATGACCGCGACCTACCCGCTTGTGCCTCTGTGGCAGAGCCACGGAGCGGGCATTGCCATGTTTTCGATCAACGGAATGATCGACATTGGCATCAACATGGACCGTGACCTGATTCCCGACGCTTCGCTGCTCGCTGAGCTGATTCTGGCTGCGTTCGATGAGCTTCTCGCGGCGAAACCGGTAGAGAAGAAGAGAGTCAGGAAACGTCCGCCGATGGGGAGCTGAGTCAGGCTGCGATAACGCCTGTGCTGCGCCAAGCTGCATCCGTACCGCTCGACGAGCCAGTGGTCAGTCGAAGAACGTTTGGGCCATGTCGTAGAGCTCATCAGGAACGTCTTTGATTCCGCTGGTTGCCTCGCTGAGCGGCACAGACACGATGTCAGTGCCTTTGACCGCTACCAGGATGTCGGTCATTCCTTCGAGCGCGTAGTCTGCACCAGCAACACCAAGGCGGCTCGCAAGAACGCGGTCAGACGCAACAGGCGTGCCGCCTCTCTGGATGTGTCCAAGAACTGACACCCGTGTCTCAAAGTTGGTGATCTTCTCAAGCGCAGCGGCAACTCCGTAGGCGACGCCTCCGAGTCGTTCGAATCCGAACGTGTCCGTCTTCACGTCATCAAGTTCATACCCTGGGGGCGGTGTGACACCCTCAGCAACGACAACAATGGAATACTTGTGCCCCTGGCTGTGCCTCTTTCGCAGCACGTTCGCAACGTGGTTGATGTCGTATGGCTGTTCCGGTATCAGGATGTAGTCCGCCCCTCCGGCAACACCGGTGTGGGTTGCTATCCAACCCTTTGTACGGCCCATGACCTCGACGACAATGACTCTGTTGTGTGCCTCGGCTGTCGTGGCGAGGCGGTCAACAGCGTCTGTCGCAATTTGCACAGCGGTCGTGAACCCGAAGGTCATATCCGTTCCGCAGATGTCGTTGTCGATCGTCTTTGGAATGCCTATGACGCTGAGGCCCTCGTCGCCGAGCCGTTGAGCTGCTCGAAGGGTGCCGTCGCCTCCGATCACAATCAGGGTGTCAATGCCGTTTCTGCTCAGAGTGGGGCTGCATGTCGAGAGACCTTCTCCGTGGAGATACGGATCCATACGAGACGTGCCGAGGATGGTCCCTCCGCGTCCGAGAATGCCCCGCACGCTGTCGCGGGTGAGTGGCACGGTGTGGTCGTGCATGAGGCCTTCCCAACCGTTGAGGACACCAACAACGGTGTTGCCGTTTGCAACGCTCCGGCTCACAACTCCGCGAATAACGGCGTTCAGACCCGGGCAGTCGCCACCAGCCGTGAGTACACCTATGACGGCCATGACGAAGGTCTCCCGTTGTCGATTCGATGCATGGATTCGTTCCTTCGCCATGGCGATTGTGGGTGTGGTACTGACCGTTGTTCCGACACTACATTAGAGACCGTAGGTCGTCGTCCGTCCGGGTGGGCAGGTACGGTGTCGAAAGTTCCGCGAAGAACGTTCCACGACGGCATCAATGCGTATGTGATTCCTGAATTGGGGTACGGTGCCTGACAGTTTTGCTCATCTTCACGTCCACACTGAGTTCTCAATGCTTGATGGTGCGGCCAAGGTAAACGACCTTGTACGCGCTGTAGCCGCCGACGGACAACCAGCGGTGGCAATCACGGACCATGGAGTGCTCTACGGCGTTATTGACTTCATGGTGGCTGCAAAAGCCGAGGGTGTGAAACCCATCATCGGCCTCGAGGCGTACATGACTCCCGGCTCGCGTTTCGACCGTCCCGCGCGGCGCGAGAACAAGCGATATCACATGACGATTCTTGCCGAAAATGAAGTTGGCTATCGGAATCTCATGAAGCTCGCCTCGCGCTCGTACACCGAGGGTTACTACTACAAGCCACGCATTGACACAGAACTGCTAGCCGAACACAGCAAGGGACTCATCGCAACGACCGGGTGCCTCGGCGGTTTCGTGCCACAGCTTCTTGGGGTCGACGACACGGCAGAGGACGGGCAGAGTCACACTGAGCGTGACTTTGATGCGGCGCTCCGTACAGCGTCCATGTATCAGGACATATTGGGAAAAGAGAACTTTTTCATCGAGCTACAGGATCACGGAATCCCTGCCCAACAGGCGATCATGGACGACCTTCTCGACATAGGCAGAAGAATCGGTGCCCCGTTGCTTGCTGCAAACGACTCCCACTACACGCACGAATACGAAGCCGATGCTCACGATGCCTTGCTGTGTATTCAGACGGGCTCGGTCAAGTCTGATGCCAACAGGTTCAAGTTCCAATCCAACGAGTTCTATCTGAAGTCGTCATCCCAGATGAGGACACTCTTTGACGACGAGCGATACCCTGGCGCCGCGGACAATACGCTGCTCATCGCAGAGCGAGTCGATTTCGAGATCGAGTTCGGCCGAATTCTGCTCCCGACCTTCGATGTACCCCAGGGCCACACGGAGGACACATATCTCAGAGAACTGGTTCTCGAAGGAGCTGCGAGACGATACGGTCCGCTTGACCCGGAGGTGCAGGAACGCATCGACTATGAGCTGAAAGTCATCTCCGAAATGGGATTCTCTGCGTATTTTCTGATTGTGTGGGACATCATTGCGTACGCGGCCAGCAGAAATATCAGGGTCGGACCGGGACGGGGGAGTGCTGCGGGTTCGATTGTTGCGTACTGCCTCGAAATTACTGCTCTTGATCCGATCGAATTCGGACTCATCTTCGAGCGATTCCTCAACCCTGGTCGCAAAGAGATGCCAGATATCGACATGGATTTCGATGAGCGCTACCGCACGGACATGATCACCTACACGGCCGAAAAGTACGGTTCTGATCATGTTGCTCAGATCATCACGTTCTCCACTATTAAGGGCAAACAAGCGCTACGGGATGCCGCGAGGGTTCTTGACTTTCCCTACTCAACTGGTGACCAGCTCGCAAAGGCAATGCCGCCAGCGATTCTCGGCAAGGACGCGACGATTGACCAGTGCCTTACCAAGCCCGGTCCAGACGCACCAAGCGATCTGCGCGACCACTTCTCGGCAGCGTCAGGGCTGCGAGACCTACTCGTGAGCCTCGACGGGGCGTCGGAGATCGTCGATACCGCACGAGGCCTCGAAGGCTTGAGGCGCCAGGACTCCATTCACGCAGCTGCTGTCGTTATATCACCAGAGCGTCTCACGAACATCGTGCCAATCCAGCAGAAAGGCGAGGACGCTGAAGTCGTCACACAGTACGAAATGCACGGTGTCGAGGCTCTTGGATTGTTGAAAATGGACTTCCTTGGTCTCACGACGCTCGCAACTATCGAGCGTTCACTCGACCTCATCGAGCGCAACACGGGTACGAGGCCTGACATTGACAATGTGCCACTTGACGATGACGACATCTTCGAGATGTTTCGCCGAGGGGACTCGATTGGAGTGTTTCAGTTCGAGGGAGGGCCGATGCGGGC